>JBIKWI010000198.1:0-6085 GCA_044356395.1 Tagaea sp.
TCCATGCGGTCGATCAGCGGGCGGAGGTCTTGGGTCTGGGCGCGGGCCGGAACCGGCGCTGTCCAGACGGCGGCCGCGGCAAGCGCGGCGCAAAGGGCGAATCGGCGGATCATGGGGCCGGAGTTTAAGGTCCGCGGGCGGCGAAATAAAGGCGCGGAAATCCCTCTCCCGCGAACGGGAGAGGGTCGCTTCCTTCAGTTGACCAGCATCACGCTGCGGCGGTTCTGGCTCCACGCGGCTTCGGTCGAGCCGAGAACCTGCGGACGCTCCTTGCCGTAGGAGACTGTGGCGATGCGGCGCGCCTCGATGCCGAGCGTGATCAGGAAGTTGCGGGCGGCCGCCGCACGGCGCTCGCCGAGCGCCAGATTGTATTCGCGCGTGCCGCGCTCGTCGGCATGGCCTTCGATCGTGACCGCGACCTGCGGGTTCTGGCGCATCCAGCCCGCCCAGCCTTCGACCGTGCGGCGCGCGTCGGCGCGCAAGTCCGAGCGGTCCGAGTCGTAATAGATCCGGTCGCCGACCTTTGCGGCGAGATCTTCCTGGCTGCCCGGGCGGACCGCACCGGCACCCCCGAGGGCGCCCGACCCCACGCCGGCGCTGCCGATGCCGCTGCCGGGCGCGTTCGCGACCGCGGGCACGCCGCCGGTTCCGCTCACGCCGCCGCTGTTGGTTCCGGTCGTGTCGCACGCCGCAAGCAGCGCCAGGGCCGCGACGGCGGCCAGCATCTTGATACGCATTTTCCTGATATCCTCCGGTTGGACGCCGCGCCTTTTCGCCCGCGAATCGGCGTCGATGCAACGTGCATCGCAAAGATGTCCTGCAAGCGGCCGGATAGCGGCGCTTTTGCGGCGGCGCCCCGTCAGTGGACGCGCACGACGACCCGGCGCAGCAGTGCCGAGGCGCGTTCGTCCGGTCCCAGCGCGCCGGCGGCTTCGGCGCCATACGACATCGTGTCGATGCGCAGCGCCTCGACCCCGTTGCCGGTCAGGAAATCGCGCACGGCGGCCGCGCGCCGCTCGCCGAGCCGCTCGTTGTAGGCCGGCGAGCCGACCGCGTCGGTATGCCCCTCGATCGTCACGCGCGCCTGCGGCACGCGCGCAAGGCGTGCCGGCAGGTTCGCCAGCGCCTGGCGCGCCACGGGCGTGAGGGTGGCGCTGTCGACGTCGAAGAAAACGAGATAGACGCGCTGCTCGGGTTCGGCCGGCGGCGGCGGGACAGGCGTTGCGCAGGCGGCCAATGCGGCGGCGAAGGCGAGGATCGTCAGGAGGCGGCGCGGCAGCATGGGCTTTCCGGGGGCTGTATCGGTTGTCGCTCAAACGAAAGCGCCCGCCCGGGATTCCCGGACGGGCGCTTCGCGTACCAGTCGTCCTTCGGCGGCGGACCGCCGGCGGACTTAGTTGACCTGCATCACCGCGCGGCGGTTCTGCGACCAGGCCGCCTCGTTCGAGCCGAGGACCGCCGGGCGTTCCTTGCCGTACGAGATCGTCGCCACGCGGCGGGCGTCGATGCCCTGCGAGACGAGGAAGTTGCGGGCCGCGGTGGCGCGACGCTCGCCCAGCGCGATGTTGTACTCGCGCGTGCCGCGCTCGTCGGCGTGACCTTCGACGGTCACGGTGACCTGCGGGTACTGCTTGAGCCAGCCGGCCCAGCGCTCGATCGTGCGGCGGGCTTCCGGACGCAGCTCCGACTTGTCGAAGTCGTAGAAAATGCGATCGCCGACATTGCGGACCAGGTCTTCCTGCGAACCCGGACGCGGACCGGCCGGTGCAGCCTGCGCTGCCGGTGCCGGAGCCCCGGCGGCGGCGCCGGCGCCGCCGGTGGCGGCCGTGTTCTGCGGGGCGGTTTCGCACGCAGCCAGCAGGGCGACCGCGGCAAGCATGCTCATCAGCTTAAAGCGCATTTAATCGAACTCCTCTTTCTTCCTATCCACGTCTCGGGATGTGGCGTGTCGGTATGTTGCGTGTCTCGTGACCGTAGCGGGTTATCTTCGTTCGCAGTGCGAAAACCGCATTTTGCGCAGGCGTCTTACCCGAAGGCAGGCGAAATGCGCATAGACAGTTTGTCGCAATGCGTGCTCCGAAGATGCGCCCGCCTTGGCAAAACCGAGCGGAATATAAAGGTCAGGTTGTTACAAATCAAGGATGGTCAAGGCAGTTCAAGGCAGTAGCGGCGACCAGGCGGGATCGGAACCGTCCGCCGGGGTGATGATCTCCCGCTCGTTGTAACCCGTTAGATCGATTGAATAAAGTCTCGGATTGCCCCCCTGTCCGCGGCCATCGGTGGGGCCTTGGCGAAAATACATCACTACCCGGCCATTCGGTGCCCAGGTGGGCGCCTCGACCAGGAACGCGCGGGTCAGGAGGCGCTCGTCCTTGCCGTCGGGGCGCATCACGCCGATGTAGAATTCGCCCTCGGTCTGCTTGGTGAAGGCGATCAGGTCGCCGCGCGGCGACCAGACGGGCGTGGCGTAGCGGCCGGTCCCGAAGCTGATGCGCTGCACGTTCTCGCCGGTGGCCGTCATCGTGTACAACTGCTGCGTGCCGCCGCGATCGGAGTTGAACACGATCTGGCGCGCGTCGGGCGAATAGGACGGCGAGGTGTTGATCGACGGGTGGTTCGTCACGCGCAGCACCTGGCGCGTGCGCAGGTCCATCGAATAGACGTCGGTGTTGCCCTGCTGGGACATCGACATGATCACGCGGTTTCCGTCGGGCGAGAAGCGCGGCGCGAACGTCATGCCGGGGAAATCGCCGACGACTTCGCGCTGGCCCGTGTCGATATTGTAGAGATAGACGCGCGGGCGGACGATGTTGGGATTGTTGGGGGACGGCACGTAGGCGAGATACGTGATCTCCTGCGCCGTCGGCGAGAAGCGCGGCGTGAGGACGAGTTCGCGCCCGTCGGTCAGGAAGCGGTGGTTCGCCCCGTCCTGGTCCATGATCGCCAGACGCTTGACGCGCCGCTGCTGCGGCCCGGATTCCGAGATGTAGACGACGCGCGTGTCGAAATAGCCGTCCTCGCCCGTCACGCGCTTGTAGACCGCGTCCGACACGATGTGCGCGATGCGCCGCCAGTTGGCGGCAACCGTCGTGTAGACGCGGCCCTCCATCTGGCTTTCGCCGTAGACGTCCCAAAGGCGGAACTCGACGCGCAGGCGTCCGTCGCGCTGGGTCTCGACCGTGCCCTGCACGAGCAGGGCGGCGTTCAGGCTGCGCCAGTCGGGAAAGCGCGGCGGTGCCGTGCGCATCTGGGCCGGCGTCTGGATGTAGGCCTTCTGGTCGATGGGGCGGAACAGCCCCGACCGTTCGAGGTTGCCGGAGATGACCTTCGCCATCTCGCGGCCCGTCGCCTCGTCCGGCCCCTCGCCGAAGAAGTTCGACACCGCCGTGGGGACCGGATCGACGCGCCCCCGCGTGATGTCGATGCGCACCTGGGCGGCGGCCGGGGTCGCGGCGGCAAGGGCAAGGCCGCCGGCGAACATTGCGCGGCGCGACATCGGGAAGCTGGAGCGGTTGATCGTCATCATCGGGAAAATCCAATCGGATGCGTCGGTGAAGTTCTAGACCGATTCGGTCGTCAGCGTCTCTGGCCCAGCATCTCGGCGGCCTTGAAGGCGAGCGTCAGGTTGCCGTTGGTCATCTGCTGGGCATTGTTGGCGGGCATCGGCAGCGGCGAGGCGCGCAGCACGGCCCGGCGCGCGCCCTCGGCGAACGCCTGGCGGAACGGGCCGTCGTCGCCCGTCGCGCGTTCGATCTTCACGTCCTGCACGGTGCCGTCGGGCAGCACCCAGACGCGCAGTTCGACCGCGAAGGTCTCCACGCCGCGCGCACCGGCATCGATGTTCCAGAACTGCGACACGCGCTGGCGGATCGCGTCGGTCTCGGTCATCGACAGGGGCAGCAGCGGATTGTTCGGCGCGTTCGAGGCCGCGCGTGCGGTCTGCTGGGGGGCCGGCGGTGCGGGCGTGGGTGCCGCAGCGGGTGCTTGCGGACGCGGGCGCGTCAGGTCGCGCAGCACGTTGTCGAGGTTGAACTGCGGCGGCTGCTGGCGCGGGGCGGGTGCGGGCGGTGCCGGTGGTGCCACGGGTGCCGGCCTCGGCGGGGCCGGCGGTGCGGGTGCCGGAACGGGGGCAGGCGTCGGCTCCACGCGCGGCGCCGGAGCAGGCATCGGCGGCGGCGGCGCAGGTGCGGGTGCAGGCGGAGCCGGCGGGGCTGGCGCAGGCGGCGGCGGAGGTGGTGGTGGCGGTGCGGGCTGCGGGCGCGGCGGCACGGGTGCCGGCGGTGCCGGCGTTTCGGCCGGCGGCGCCTCGACCTTGGGCGGCGTGGGTGCGGGCGGATCGGGGCGCGGCGGGGGCGCGTTGGTGATCGCGGCGATGGGCAGCACTTCGAAGATCAGCGGCGCTTCCACCACCTCGACGCGCGGGCGCAGCAGGCTCAGCGGATCGAGGATCGCGAACGCGAACACGGCGACATGGAGCGCGCCCGAGGCAACCATGCCCCAGCGCATGTCGCCGCCCGCCATGCCCGGCTCCTGCTCGCCCGCTGCCGCGATCGCCGCCATCGCGTCCTAGCGCCGCGGTGCTGGCTGGCCGGCGCGGGCACCGGTCGGCACTTCGGCGACCAGTGCCACCTTCGTGTAGCCGGCGGCGGAGATCGCCCCCATCACTTCCAGCACGCGGCCGTAGTTGATCGCCTTGTCGCCGCGAACGAAGATGCGCGCCTCGTTGTTGTTGTTCGTGATGGCGCGCAGGCGCGCGATCAGACCGTCGAGTTCGAGCTCGCTGTCCATCAGGAACACCTTGCCGCCCGAATTGACGCTGACCACCAGCGGCTCGTCCTGGCCGGAGGCGCGGGCGGCCTGCGTCTGCGGAAGATCGACCTGCACGGTCGAGGTCAGCAGCGGAGCCGTGATCATGAAGATGACGAGCAGCACGAGCATCACGTCGACGAACGGCGTGACGTTGATCTCGGCCACGAGGCGCGCCCCGCGGCGCGAGGCCCCGCGGCGCCCGGACTGCATCAGGGGTCCGGCCATGGCTCAGTTCTTCTCTTCGAGCTGGCGCGACAGGATCGCGCCGAACTCGGACGAGAACGTCTCGAGCCGGCCCGCGTAGCGGTTGAGCTCGGTCGAGATCTTGTTGTACGCGATGACCGCCGGGATCGCGGCGATGAGACCAAGCGCCGTGGCGAACAGCGCCTCGGCAAGGCCCGGTGCGACCGACGCGATCGACGTGTTCTTCGTGACGCCGATCGAGTGGAACGAGCGCATGATGCCCCACACCGTGCCGAACAGGCCGATGAACGGAGCCGTCGAGCCGACCGAGGCGAGGAACGTCATCTGCTTTTCGAGCCGGTCCATCTCGCGCGACAGCGTGACCTGCATCACGCGCTCGATGCGCGCCTGCAGCGACGCGCGCATCTGGCCGGCGGCGACCAGGCCCTTGGCGGCCGTGCGGCGCCATTCGCGCATCGCAGCGCCGAACATCGCGGTCATCGGGTCGGCGGGCTGGTTGCCCACGCGGTCGTAGAGGTCCTCGAGCGAACCGCCCGACCAGAACTGGTCCTCGAACTGGTTGGCGGCCGCCTGCAGCCGGCGCAGGCGCAGCCACTTGTCGATGACGATGGCCCAGGTCCAGAAGGACGCGATGACGAGGACGAGGACGACGAACTGGCCGACGAGGTCGGCGTGCAGGAACAGGGCCCAGGGCGTGAACTCGGGCATGCCGGTGCCGGCCAGGGCGGTCGCTTCGACGGTACGGTCCATTTCTCTGCTTTCCTGGAAGGTTCGGGTTGTCTCAGGCTTTCGTGACGACAATATGGCGCGAAAGGGCGGCACGGACGGCCGCGGGGATGCGCGACGGCTGCCCCCCGGCGAGCCGGATGCAGGCGAGCCGCACCCCGACGCGGGCGAGTTCCGCGCCGTCCTCGGCGCGGCGGACGATCTGGATGCCGTCGGCGGTGGCGCCGCCGACCGCGACGATGGTCGACTCGACGACGAGCGCGTCGTCGAGGCGGGCGGGCTTCAGGTACTCGACATTGACCGAGCGCACCGCGAAAGCCACGCCCATCTCCTCGGCCATCGCACG
>JBIKWI010000046.1:0-20450 GCA_044356395.1 Tagaea sp.
CGGTCGTCGTCACGCGCATGCTCGTGGGCGTATCCGACGCGACATCGGTTGCGTTCCTGCGCAGCGCCGGTGTCGCCATCGTCCTCGCGGCCTTCGTGTTCGGCGTGCGCGCGGTGCGCTTCGCACCCCGCGAAATCGTTCGGATTTCCGCGCTCGGCGTGATGATGTTCGGCGCCTACGGCTGGCTCTTCTCGGCGGGGCTTGCCTATGTGCCTGCGGCGCGCGGGGCCGTCGTGCTCGCGACGATGCCGATCCTGACGCTGGTCATCGCGGCCCTGTTCGGCCGCGAGCGGCTGACCTGGCCCAAGGCGCTGGGCGCGGCGTTCGCGCTTGCCGGCGTGGTTGTCGCACTCGGCGACAAGGCCGTCGCCGGGCCGGAGGCGTGGCGCGGCGATCTGTGCATGGCGCTCGCCGCTTTGCTGGGCGCCTCGCACGCGGTGCTTTCGTCAATGGCGCTGCGCCGTCATGCGGCGGTTCCAGTCCTTGCGGTGCAGGTCGTCGCCGGGACCGTGGCGCTGGGCATCGCCCTTGTCGCGCGCGGCGATGCCGGCGGCCTCGTCTCGTTTTCCGGCTTCGAATGGCTTGGCGTCTTCTGGCTGCTGTTCGTGGCCGGTCTGCCGTCCTACGTGCTGTGGTTCTGGGCGCTCGAACGCGCGCCCGCCTCGGCCGTGGCGCTGACCGTGTCGCTCAATCCGATCTCGGCCGCGATCCTCGGGGCGCTGTTCCTCTTCGAGCCGGTGACGGCGCGTCTCGCGGGCGGGCTTGCCTGCGTGATCGTCGGGATCGTGCTCGCCAACAGCGGGCGCGCGGCACCGGACCGGTCGGCATGAACCGGGCCATCCGCGCGGGGCTCCTCTACTTCGCGATCGTGTTCGCGGCCGGCTTCGCGCTCGGCACGCTGCGCGTGCTCGTCGTCGTGCCGCGCGTCGGCGAACTGCTGGCGGTTCTGGCGGAACTGCCGGTCCTGCTCGCCTTCTCGTGGGCCGCGTGTGCCTATGCCATCCGCCGTTGCGATCCGGGTGCCGCGTTCGCCGCACGCGGCACGATGGGGCTCGTCGCCTTCGGCGTGCTGATGGTCGTCGAATTCCTGCTGGCGAAATTCGGCTTCGGGCGCTCGCTGGCCGAGCATCTGTCGCGCTATGTCGCGCCGGCGGAGGCGCTGGGCCTTGCTGGACAGATTGCGTTCGGCGCGATGCCGCTGTTCCGCCGCCAGATCAAGGCCTAGAGCATCGCCGCCCGGCTCTGGAGCTTGCCGAGGAGCCGGTCGAGGATCGTGCGTTCGGGACCGTCGAGGCCGTCGAGCAGACGTGCTTCGGCACCGCGCGCCAGCGGGACGATCGCGTCGTGCATCCGCCTTCCCGCCGCCGACAGCGCCAGCTTCGAACGCCGCCGGTCGTTGCGGTCGACGGCCTGCAAGGCCAGCCCTTTCGCCACGAGGGACGCGACGGCGCGGCTGACCTGCACCTTGTCCATCGCCGTGCGCGACGCGACCTCGCCCGCAGACAGCGGGGCGAAGCGGAACAGTACCGCGAGGCAACGCCATTCCGGGATGGTCAGGCCGAACCGGTCGCGATAGAGCGCCGCGATCGCGTCCGACACCGTGTTCGACAGCACCGAGAGGCGGTACGGAACGAACGTCTCGAGCGCGAAGGGCAGCGGCG
Organism: Tagaea sp.; assembly: GCA_044356395.1. GTDB lineage: Bacteria > Pseudomonadota > Alphaproteobacteria > CACIAM-22H2 > CACIAM-22H2 > Tagaea. Next base: position 1,662 of record JBIKWI010000046.1, read on the forward strand.
GAGCGGGGCTTGCAACTGGTTTCATATGAAACTAACAATGGACCCGCATCGCGCGGCCGTCAAGCCGCATCCGCCCGGGAGAAACGCCATGCCGCCTTCCAAGAAATCCGTCTCGAAGACCAATCCGATGGGCACGGACGGATTCGAGTTCGTCGAATATACGGCACCCGATACGAAGGGCCTCGAAAAGCTTTTCGTTTCTCTCGGCTTCGCGGCCGTGGCGCGCCACCGCTCAAAGGACGTCACGCTCTACCGGCAGGGCGACGTCAATTTCGTCGTCAATGCCGAGCCCGACAGCTTCGCGCAGGCGTTTGCGCGCGTTCACGGTCCGTCGGCCTGCGCGATGGCGTTCCGCGTCGCCGATGCGGCCGCCGCGTTCAAGCGCGCGGTGGCGCTGGGCGCCAGGCCCTTCGCCGGCAAGGTCGGGCCGATGGAGCTCAACATTCCGGCGATCGAGGGCATCGGCGGTTCGCTGATCTATTTCGTTGACCGCTACGGCAAGGGCGGTTCGATCTACGACGTCGATTTCAAGCCGATCAAAGGCGCCGACCCCGCTCCCAAAGGGGCAGGGCTCACCTATATCGACCATCTGACGCACAACGTGCATCGCGGGCGGATGGACCTGTGGGCCGAGTTCTATACGCGGCTCTTCAATTTCCGCGAGATCCGCTATTTCGACATCGAGGGCAAGCTCACCGGCCTCAAGTCGAAGGCGATGACGAGCCCGTGCGGCAAGATCCGCATCCCGATCAACGAATCGTCCGACGACAGGTCGCAGATCGCCGAGTATCTCGCGGCCTACAAGGGCGAGGGCATCCAGCACATCGCGCTGGGAAGCTCGGACATCTACGCGACGGTCGAAGCGCTGCGAAAGCGCAAGGTCAGGTTCCTGAAGACGCCGGCGACTTACTACGAGCTACTGGCAAAGCGCATGCCCGGCCACGGCGAGAACGTGGCCCGGCTGCGGAAGAACCACATCCTGCTCGACGGCGCCCCCACCAGGGACGGCGGGCGGCTGCTGCAGATCTTCACCGAGACGGCGATCGGCCCGATCTTCTTCGAGATCATCCAGCGCAAGGGCGACGAGGGTTTCGGCGAGGGCAATTTCAAGGCATTGTTCGAATCGATGGAACTTGACCAGATCCGTCGCGGCGCGCTGAAGACCGCATAGGAGAGGACGCCATGAAGAACTGGATCGGCTTTCCGCTGACCGAGGGCCGCACCTCGCGCCAGGCGCATTGCGACCTGCCGGAGGGCACCTACGAGCGCGAGCTGGGCAAGGAGGGTTTCTTCGGTCCGGCCGCGCACATGTACCATGCGCATCCGCCGACCGGCTGGAGCGAGTGGGAAGGCGAGGTTCGCCCGCGCGCCTTCGACCTGCGCAAGGCGAACGCGCTGTCGGCAAGCCCGTGGGATGCAACGCCCGTCATGCACAATGCCGCGATGAAGTTCCGCCACTGGCGCGTCGCCGGTGCCATGACCGATCTCGTGCGCAATGCCGACGGCGACGAACTGCTGTTCGTCCACGAGGGGGCGGGTTCGCTCTTCTGCGACTGGGGCCATCTGACCTATACGGAGGGCGATTACATCCTGCTGCCGCGTGCGGCGATGTGGCGGCTGGTACCGACCGAAGCCACCACGCTGCTGCTGATCGAGGCGACGAACGATTCCTACCGTCTGCCCGAGAAGGGGCTGGTCGGGCGCCACGCGATCTTCGATGCGGGCTGCCTCGTCCATCCCAAGCTCGACGCGGCTTTCGAGGCGCAGAAGTCGGAGGCGCCGACGCGGGTGTCGATCAAGCGGGGCGGGCGCATCTCGACGATGACCTATCCCTACAACCCGCTCGACGCGGTCGGCTGGCACGGCGATCTGGCGCCGGTGAAGATCAACTGGCGGGAATTCCGGCCGCTGATGAGCCACCGCTACCACCTGCCGCCGTCGGCCCATACCACGTTCCTGGCCGGCCGCTTCGTCGTGTGCACCTTCGCGCCCCGCCCGGCGGAATCCGATCCGGGTGCGCTCAAGGTGCCGTTCTTCCATTCGAACGACGACTACGACGAGATCATCTTCTACCATCGCGGCAAGTTCTTCAGCCGCGACAACATCCATCCAGGCATGGCGACGCTGCATCCGTGCGGCTTCCCGCATGGGCCGCATCCAAAGGCCTTCCAGCTTGCGGCGAAGAACCCGCAGGGCGGCCAGATGCTCGACGAGGTCGCGGTGATGATCGATACCCGCGATGCGGTCGAGGTCGCATCCCTGCAGGAGGGCGTCGAGTGGACCGGCTATGTCGACTCGTGGAAGGCCAAACCCCAGGCGGCGGAGTAGCGGCGTGAAGCTTGCGACCCTCAAGGAAGGCGGACGCGACGGCACGCTCGTCGTCGTCTCGCGCGATCTCAAGCGCTGCGTGAAGGCCCCGCGCATCGCAGGCACGCTGCGTGCGGCACTCGACGACTGGCAGCGCCGCTCGGGCGATCTCGCCCTCGTCTCCGAGCTGCTCGACAAGGGTGTCGACAACATCAACGACGCGCCCGTGATGCCGTTCGATCCGGCGGCGTGCCATGCGCCCCTGCCGCGCGCCGCGCAGTGGATCGACGGCTCGGCCTATCTCAACCACGTCGAGCTGGTGCGCAAGGCGCGCAAGGCCGAGATGCCGCCCGAGTTCTACGACGATCCGCTGATGTACCAGGGCGGGTCCGACGCGATGATCGGCCCTTGTGACGACGTGGAAGCCGTCGACGAGGCGCATGGCATCGATTTCGAGGCCGAAGTGGCCGTCGTCACCGACGACGTGCCGATGGGCGTCGATCCCGTGGCGGCGCGCAACCGCATCCAGCTCGTGCTGCTGGTCAACGACGTCAGCTTGCGCAATCTCATCCCGGCCGAGCTTGCCAAGGGGTTCGGCTTCTTCCAGTCGAAGCCCTCGTCGTCCTTCTCGCCGGTCGCGGTCACGCTCGACGAACTCGACGGGGCATGGGACGGCGGCAAACTCAGCCTGCCGCTTGTTGCCGAACTCAACGGCAGGCCGTTCGGCCGACCCAATGCCGGGCACGACATGAATTTCGATTTCGGCCGGCTGATCGCGCATGCCGCGCGTACGCGGCGGCTGACGGCGGGCACGATCGTCGGCTCCGGCACGGTTTCCAACCGCGATCCGTCCGTCGGTTCGTGCTGCATTGCCGAGGTGCGGATGATCGAGACCATCGCCGGCGGCAAGCCCGCGACGCCGTTCATGAAGTTCGGCGACCGCATCCGCATCGAGATGAAGGATGCGGCTGGAAACTCGATCTTCGGCGCCATCGACCAGAAGATCGTCAGATATCAGGGAGCGCAATCGTGAAGGTCTGGGGCTATTTCCGTTCGTCGGCGGCATTCCGCGTGCGCATCGCACTCGCCCTGAAGGGGCTCGAGCCCGAACAGGCCTTCGTCCACCTGCGCAAGGCCGAGCAGCGTGCACCCGAATATCTGGCGAAGAATCCGCTCGGTCTCGTGCCGACGCTCGAGGACGGGCCGGCGACGATCACGCAGTCGCTGGCGATCTGCGAATATCTGGACGAGACGCAAGAGGGCGCACCTTTCCTGCCGGCCGATCCGGTCGGCCGCGCGCGCGTGCGCTCGATCGCCTACGCGATCGCGTGCGACATCCACCCGCTCAACAATCTGCGCGTCCTCCTCTACCTGTTGAAAGTCCTGAAGATCGAGAAGGCGGCGCACGACGCCTGGTATCGCCACTGGATCGCGGTCGGCTTCGAAGCGCTGGAGAAGATGCTGGCCGACGGCAAGGCGGGGCGTTTCTGCCATGGCGACGCGCCCACACTCGCGGACATCTGCCTGGTGCCGCAGGTGTTCAACGCAAAGCGCTTCTACAAGGACGACGAGCTGGCCGTCTATCCGCGGCTGATGGCGATCTTCGCCAATTGCCTTGCGCACCCGGCGTTCGTCAAGGCGTTGCCCGAGAACCAGCCGGATTTCGATCCGGCCCCCTAGCGTTTCGCGCGCGCCTCGGCGACGAGCTTCTTCATCGTCTCGATGTCGATGGCGCCGGGAACGAGCGCGTCGCCGATCACCAGGGCCGGCGTGCCGGTGATCCCGAGCGCCTGCGCCAGTGCCACATTGCGTTGCAGCAGCGTCGCGACTGCCGGCGATTCCATGTCGCGGCGCAGCCTCGCGACGTCGAGTTTCAGGTCGCCCGCGATGCGGAACACGGCCGCCTCGTCGAGCTGGCCGCGGAACTCCATCAGCGCGTCGTGGAAGGCGGGATACTTGTCCTGTGCCCGGGCTGCGAGCGCCGCGTGCGAGGCGACGATCGAGGCGGGCCCCAGGATCGGCAGGTCCTTGCGGATCACGCGCAACTCGCGGTCGCCCGCCAGCAGCGCCTTCATGGGTGCGTGCATCTGCTTGCAGTAGGGGCAGCGATAGTCGAAGAACTCGACGATCGCGAAATTGCCGCGCGGATTGCCGGCGACGGGTGCCGCGTCGTCGTCGTAGAGCTCGGCCTTGCGTTCTCGCACGGACTCGCTGGAGCGCGCGCGTGCCTGCGCCTCGCGCTTGGCCTCGATCGCCTCGAGCGCTTCGAGGACGAGTTCGGGCCGCTCGCGCAGCACGTCGACCATCAGGCGTTTGATCTCGTCGCGTTCGGCGGGCGAGAAGGGGCCTTGTGCGCGCGCCGCGGCGGGAACGAGGAGGGTGGCGACGATCGCCAGCGAAAGCAGGATGCGGTGCATCGGGAATCTCAGCGCGAAAGCGTGACTTCGGCGACGTAGCCGATCGCTTCGGGCACGTCGGGCGGAGTCCTGCCGCGCAGGCCGCCGAAGGAAATCAGCGTGATCTGGACGCCGGCCGGATTCTCGTTGGGCCAGAAGTGCCGGTGGACCTCGGCGAGATCGACCGCCTCGACATGCCAGGCGCCCGCTTGGCCGGTGCGCGGATCGCGCAGGTTGAGCTTGCGGCCCTGGTCGTCGGTCACCCATTTGGCCAGGCGCGCTTCCTCCGCGCGGGCCGCACCGAAGCCGCCGAACGAGATCTCGACGAAGCGGTCCCATTCGGACGTGCCGATGCCCGTCCAGCTCGTATAGCGCTCGAGGCCGGGCCGCACCGGACTGCGGAAGAACACCAGGAGGCGCATGCCCCGCTCGACGCCGTCGCCGGCACCGCCGCCGAACTGGGTGGGTTCCAGATACCAGCTCCAGCGCAGATAGGGCGTGGCGCCGATCGTGGTGGCGATCCGCCGGCCCATCGTGGCGCCGCCGGGCGCGTTGGCGCGCACGACGACGGAGCCCTGGAGCTCCATGACGTTCAGCTGGCCTTCGTTGAGGCCGCGGAGCATCTGCCATTCCTCGATGTTCGCGCCCGGGTGCAGTCCCGGGACGCCGCGCTCGAGCAGGCGCAGCGACCCGTCGACGACGACGGCGCGCGGGGCAGGACCGGCGCACGCCGTCAGGAGAAGTGCGGCGGCGAGCGCCAGAAATCGCATGTGCATGTTCATCTCACCTGGGGGCGGAGCCGTTCGGCGGCGGACTTGATGTCCTGCGCGCGCAGGACATGCGGGGAACCTGGAGGCAGCAGACGTTCGGCGCGCTCCGCGAATCCGCGGGCATCCACGCGCCTTCCCATCAGCATCGCCTGTTCGGCCTGCGCAAGCGACGACAATCCGAGCTGCCCGTCGCGACCGTAGGCGACGGAAAGCTGGCGCCAGATCTCGGCGCTCTGCGGCTCGCCCTTGACGGCAAGCTCGAGATTCACGATCGCGGCGGCGTTGAGCGCCCTGTCCTCGGTCGCGATCTGCGCCGACGCCAGCGCCAGACGCAGCAGCGCGTTGTCCGGAAGCTTCGCGACGGCCTTCTCGTAGTTGGCGATGGAGCCGCGCGGATCGCCGCTCTCGTAGACGAACTGGCCGCGCGTCTCGTGGAAGAACGGATCGTCGGGCATCTCGGCGAGCAGCGAGTCCACGAGCGGGATCGCGCGCGCGAAGTCGCCGCGCCGGTAGAGCGCGAAGGCGCGCGCGTAGCGCCCTTCGAGCGTCCGGTCTCCTTCCTTGTATTGCTGGAGCGCGCGGGCGGGCTCGGTGAAGCCGAGAAGCTTGGCGCGCATGCGCCGGTGCATCTCGACGTACTCCGGCTTGACCGGGATGTTCGAGTAGCGGGAATTCTCGACCCAGTTGCGCACGAAATTGACGCGGTCGACGGTGACCGGGTGGGTGCGCATGTAGGGATCCTGCCGGTCGGCGGCCAGCAGTTCCTGGTCGACCAGGATCTGCAGGAACTCGAGCAGGCCGCGCGAGGATTGCTGCGTGCGGTCGAGAAACCCGACGCCGGCCTGGTCGGCCGACGATTCGAGCGTGCGCGTGTAGCGCAGTAACTGGCGTTCGGCGATCTGCTGGCCGGCCATGACCGAGGCCATCGCGCCGTCGGCGGAGCGCGCCGCGGCGGCGGCGGCGGCCCCGAGCAGCGAGATGATCATCGTTTCCCACGAGTTCTGCATCGCCTCGGGCAGGCGCGAGAGATGGCCGCCGGAAATGTGGCCGGTCTCGTGCGCGATCACCCCGATGATCTGGCTCGGGTTGTCGGTGCGCAGCAGCAGGCCGGTATGGAAAAACATGTTGAGACCGCCCGCGACGAACGCGTTGAGCGACCGGTCGTTGATCAGGTGGACGCTGATGTCGGACGGATTGAGGCCGGCGGCCCGGAAAACTGGCGCGGCATAGGTGCGGATGATATGTTCGGTTTCGGCGTCGCGCACGAAACTGATGCGCTGCTGCTGGGCGTGGAGCGGTTGGCTCGCGGCGGCAAGCAGAAGAAGTGCCGCGAGGAATGCAGCGACGGGACGGGTCCGCTGCCGCCGGACGCAGGTTTTACCTCGATCGACGGGCGCCAAACGAGTGACCTTGGAAACGACGAATGCCGCGCGGATGAAAGTGTCCAAATTCTCCGCCTTTTCTCCCAGACAGGCTAAGCCGGGCGACCCCCGAAATCAATCGCGGGGCCGTGGCGCAATTGTGGCGGCGTTGCTGGCGGCGGCGTTGTTGCCGGGCTGCGACTGGTTCGGCGGCTCGAAAAACTCCACACCCGGCGTCGTCGGGTCCGTGCGCGGTTTCCTCGGCGGGGCGACGGCGGACGAACCGCGCGCGGCCCTTGTCGCGCGCGACATCCTGTCGGCCGGCGGCAGTGCCGCCGATGCGGCGGTGGCCGCTTCGTTCGCGCTGACCGTCACCTATCCCGGCCAGATGCCGCTGGGCGGGGGCGGGGCATGCCTGATCACCTCGGGTACCGCCAAGCAGCGGTCGATCGAGATGCTGTCTTTTCCGGCCGCCGCGGCGCGGCCGGATTCGACCGTCGCCACGCCCGGAACCCCGCGCGGCCTGTTCGCGCTCCATGCGCGTTACGGAACGCTTCGCTGGGAGCAGATCCTGTCGCCGGCAGAGCTGCTCGCGCGCAACGGGGCGCCTGCGACGCGCGCATTCGCCAACGATCTCGTCGCCAACTGGGAGACCGTGCGCGCCGACGAGAGCCTGCGACGGCTCTATGTCCGCGACGGCCAGCCGATCGGCGAAGGCGTGCCGCTCGTCCAGCCGGAGATGGCGGTGGTGCTCGGCGCCATCCGCCAACGCGGTCCCGGCGACCTGCATAACGGCCAGCTCGGCCGCCAGGTCGTCCAGGCCGCCGCCGCCGCCGGCATCGACCTTCGCATGGAGGATCTTGCCGCCGGTGCGCCGCAGTTTGGTCCGTCGTTGCGCGTCGGCGAACGTTTCGACTTTTTCGTCGGCTCGACGCCGGCTGTCGGCGGCCTTGCCGCCGGCCAGATCTATGGCGCGCTCGAGGGACGATGGAAGTCGGTGCCGGCCGGCCAGCACGCCGGCCTGCTGGCGTCGACTGCCGCTGCCGCCTCGCGCGATCGCGCGACTTTCATCGGCGCCGATCTTTCGGCGTCGCGTCCGCTGGCGGAAGCGATGTCGCCGGCCGCACTGCGCGCCCTTGCGGGTGCCGGCGGCCAGTGGTCACGCGAGGCCGACACGCCGAGCGGAACCGGAATTGCCGTCATCGATCGCAACGGCATGGCGGTCGCCTGCAGCTTCACGGGCTACCGGGCCTTCGGCATCGGCCGGGTGCCGGCCGGTGCGGGGCTTCTGCTGGCACCGGCGCCGGACAACGAAATGCGCGCCGCGCGCTGGCTGACCGTGGCGATCGGGCTTCGCGACCGTGCGGATGTCGTCTTCGCGGGCGCGGCTTCCGGCGGCGCCGCGGCACCACTGGCGCTTGCGCAGGTCGCGCTGGACACGCTCGTCGCCGGACAGGGTCTCGACCAGGCGCTCGCCGCCGGGCGCGTGTCGCCCGAAACGGGCACCGCCGCCGGCGGCGGACCCACGCGCGTCCAGGCGATCGTGTGCCCGGGCGGCATCGTCGACTCTCCCGCGACCTGCCGGATCGAAGCCGATCCGCGCGGGGCGGGCCTTGGCATCGGCACGCAGTAGCGGAAACGGCATATGGCGCTCAAGACCGCGCGGCGCGCCGGGATCGCGCCTTTCATCGTGATGGACGTGATGCGTGCGGCCAACGCGCGCGATCTTGCCGCCACGGATGCGGCCGGACGCGCCATCCATCTGGAGGTCGGCCAGCCGGGCACCCCGGCGCCGTCGACGGTTCGCGCCGCCGCGAAAGCGGCGCTCGATTCCGACAAGCTCGGCTATACCGACGCGATGGGCGTGCCGCAGCTTCGCGCGCGCATCGCACGCCACTATGCCGAGACCCATTCGATCGAACTCGATCCCGCGCGCGTGTGCGTGACGACCGGTTCTTCGGGCGGCTTCCTGCTCGCGTTCCTGTCGGCGTTCGACGCCGGCGACCGGGTGGCGCTTGCCGATCCGGGGTACCCTGCGTACCGCAACATCCTGAAGGCCATCGACTGCCTGCCGGTCGGCCTGCCGGCAACGGCCGCAAGCCGCTACCAGCCGACGCCGGAGCTGCTCGATGCGGCGGGCGGCGAACTCGCCGGCCTGATCGTGGCGAGCCCGGCGAACCCGACCGGCTCGATGCTTTCGGCCGCCGAACTCGCCGCCCTCGTCGGCTGGTGCCGGAAGCGCGGCGTGCGCTTCGTCTCCGACGAGATCTATCACGGTATCGTCTACGACGGGCATGCGACGACCGCGCTTGCCGCGGGCGACGACGTGTTCGTCGTCAACAGCTTCTCGAAATACTTCTCGATGACCGGCTGGCGTCTGGGCTGGCTCATCGTGCCGCCCGACCTGGTGCGTGCGGTCGAGCGGCTGGCCCAGAACCTGTTCATCTCGCCGCCCACGCTGGCGCAGGTCGCGGCCGTCGCCGCGTTCGACGCGCGCGCGGAGATGGACGGGCATGTGGAACGCTACCGCGCCAACCGCGACTACCTGCTGGCCGAGCTTCCCAAGGCGGGCTTCCGCGAATTCGCACCGCCGGACGGTGCCTTCTATCTTTATGCCGACGTGGCGCACCTCACCAACGACAGCACCGAGTTCTGCCGGCGCATGCTGGCCGAGGCGGGCGTGGCCGCCACGCCGGGCGTGGATTTCGACCCCGGGCGCGGCAACCGCTTCGTGCGCTTTTCCTTCGCGGGCACGATGGCCGACATGGTCGAGGCCGTGAAGCGCCTGAAGACGTGGAACGGGTCCTGAAACGAAAACGGCGCGTTCCGGGAAGGAACGCGCCGCTTCGGTTTCGGGCCCAGCGGAAACTCAGCCCGTCAGGCGGTTCCACCAGCCGCGCTTCTTCGGCCGGTTCGGATCGTCGTCCTCGGGGGGCGGGACCGCCGCTTCGGGCGGCGTCGCCGCCACCGGTGCCGGTGCGACCGGTGCCGGTTCGCTCACGCGGATCGGTTCGCCGGACGCGGCCGGTGCTGCCGCGCCTGCCTGCTTGTTCCACGGCCAGTCGTGCGCATCGCCGGGGCCGGCAACGCGTTCGGGCGGCGGGAAACGGTCGTCGCCGGGACCGGCCACGCGGCCACGCTGCGGTTCGGCATGGAAGACAGGCGTGTCATAGACCGGATCGGGGTTGGCGGGCGTTGCCATCGGTACGGGAGCCGCTTCGCCGTTCGAAGCGCCGTCGGGCGCCTGCGCGCCGGCGGCGACTTCGCCGTCCTCCGGACGGCGCCCGCGACGGCGGCCGCCGCGCCGGCCGCGACGGCGGCGACGGCGTGCACCGTCTTCGCCGGTTTCGCCGGCCGCGCCGTCGTTCGGAATCTCGCCGCCCTGCGGTCCTTCGCTGCCGGATCGCGCCGGGGCGTCTTCGGCCGTCCGCGCCGGGGTTTCGAGCGCATCGCCCTGCGGCTCGCCGCCCTGCTGGGGCCGCTCGCCGCGATCGCCGCGACCGCGCCGACGCCGGCGGCGCCGGCCATTGCCTTCTTCGCCGCCGCGTTCGGCGCCACGCTCGCCGCCGTCCCGCGCGTGGCGCGGGCTTTCGCTGCGTGCCGGCGGCGCGTCGTCGTCGCCGGAATCGTCGCGTTCGCGCACGTCGGTCGGATCGGTCGAGGTGCCCGTCGATGGCGAGAAGTCCTCGACGCTGCGGATCGGTGCCGCGCCCTGCGCGTCGGGCGCCTTGGCCTTGGCGCGCTCGATGCGGAAGGCGGGCGGGATCAGCGTGTCGTCCGAGTGGAAGTTGACGCGCAGGCCGAAGCGGCTTTCGATGCCGGCCAGCGCCGCGCGCTTGTTGTTGAAGAGATAGAGAGCGACCGGCGTGGCGACATAGACCGCGATCTCGGCCGCGCGCATCTTGCCCGCTTCCTCCTCGATCCCGCGCAGCACGTGCAGCGCCGCGGATTCGGTCGAACGCAGGCGGCCCGTGCCGTTGCAGTGCGGGCAGACCTCGAAGCTGATCTCCGAGATCGACGGACGCAGGCGCTGGCGCGACAACTCGAGCAGCCCGAAGGCCGAAATGCGGCCGATCTGGATGCGCGCGCGATCGGACTTCATCGCGTCCTTCAGACGACGCTCGACGTTCGTCTGGTGGCGGTGATCGTCCATGTCGATGAAGTCGATGACGATCAGGCCCGCGAGATCGCGCAGACGGAGCTGGCGGGCGACCTCGTCGGCCGCCTCCAGGTTCGTCTTGTACGCCGTCTCGTCGATGTTGCGCTCGCGCGTCGAGCGGCCCGAGTTCACGTCGATGGCGACGAGCGCTTCGGTCGAGTTGATGACGATGTAGCCGCCCGACTTGAGGCGCACCGTCGGCAGGTGCATCTCGTCGAGTTCGTTCTCGACCTGGAAGCGCTGGAACAGCGGGACCTGCGCGTCGTCGTAGCGGCGGATGCGGCCGATGTCGCTGGGCATCAGCATGCCCATGAAGTGGCGCGAGGATTCGTACCCGCTCTGGCCCTCGACGAGGATCTCGTCGATGTCGGCCGAGTACATGTCGCGGATCGCGCGCTTGATGAGGCTGCCTTCCTCGTAGATCAGCGACGGTGCGGAAGAGCGCAGCGTCAGGTCGCGGATCTCTTCCCACAGGCGCATCAGGTATTCGTAGTCGCGGCGGATGTCGGCGGTCTCGCGCTCCATGCCGGCGGTGCGCAGGATCACGGCCATGCCATCGGGCAGGTCGAGCTCCTCGATCAGGTTCTTGAGGCGCTTGCGGTCCTGCTGCGAGGTGATGCGGCGCGAGATCCCGCCGCCGCGGTCGGTGTTGGGCATCAGCACGCAGTAGCGGCCCGCGAGCGACAGGTACGTCGTGAGCGCCGCACCTTTGGTGCCGCGCTCTTCCTTGACCACCTGGACCAGCAGCACCTGGCGGCGCTTCAGCACTTCCTGGATCTTGTAGTGGCGCTGCGGGCGCGCGCGACGGCGCGTCTCGTGCGCGTCGTCGACCGTGTCGCCGCCGAGCGATTCGACATGGTGCTGGCGCGGTTCCGCCGGCTCGTCGCCGGCCGGCAGGTCGGACGGAACGCCGTCCGGCGGCAGCACTTCGCCGATGACGGCTTCGCCCGGTGCGGCGTCCGCCGCAGGGGCATCGAAGCCCGTGGGCGCGGCTTCGGCCGGGGCTGGCGCGTCCATCGCGGGGGCGATGTCGGCAACCGGGAAGGAAAGCTGCTCGGCGGGCGCATCCGCCGGCGGCACGATCTCGACCGGGCCGGAATCGGCCGGACCTTCGAGCGGAACGGTCGGCAGCGGATCGGCGTGCGCCGCTTCGGCGTCGTGGTCTTCGCGGCGCGGGCGGCGCGGGCGCTCGAAGCGCACCGTTTCCTCGTCCTCCTCGGCCATCAGCGCCTGCCGGTCGGCGACCGGGATGCGGTAATAGTCCGGGTGGATTTCGTTGAACGCGAGGAACCCGTGACGGTTGCCGCCGAACTCGATGAACGCCGCCTGCAGCGACGGCTCGACGCGCGTCACGCGCGCGAGATAGATGTTGCCCTTGAGCTGCTTCTTGCTGGCGGTTTCGAAATCGAATTCGTCCAGCTTGTTTCCGTCGAGAACGACCACGCGGGTTTCTTCCGGGTGGGTCGAGTCGATCAACATACGTTTAGCCATCGCGATACACTTCTCCGAATGCGGCGCCGTTCGCCCGGATGCGCGCGACGAGCGGCGGAATGCCGGCGTCGTTCGCGCGCATGAGCGCGGCGCCATGAAAATCTTGACCGGATCGCTTGGGCGCACGGTGCCGTCGGGGGTTAACCGTCTGGCGTCGCGGTCGCGCGCGGGTTCCTTGGGCCCGCGCCGCGGTCTTGACCGTCGCGGAGTTTTCCGTCCCTGACATCGCTCCGACCCTGAAAAAGGGGAGCGGGGAGACGGCCCCTTCCGCGGGGTCCAATTCTTGGGCGTGCGCCGTCGATCGGCCGCCCCTGGCGCGTTCGCCGCGAGCCTCACCCCGGGCCTCGCCGCCGCACGGACCGAGGTCCGGAGCGGTTGCGGCACGCGATGGGTGACCCGCACGGACGCGGCGCTCCGGTCAGGGGCGCGTCGACATCCAGCGAACGGGGGGGAGAATACAGCCCGACTCCCCGGGTCACAATCGGTAATTTCCGCCGTCGTTATCGGCGTTTAGTTTCAAGGGCCCCGCGCGTCGGCCTTGCCGCCGATTCGTGTCGCGGGATATATGTCGACTCGATGCAGCCGGACGCACGCAATATGTTGTGGTCTTTCAGATGTCTGCGAGGGCTTGTCCTGGCGCTGGGCCTGCTCGCGGCCGGCCCGCTGGCCGCCCAGGCACCCGCCCGGCCGTCGGCCGGGACAGAGGCGGTCGTCACCGGGGTCTGGCTGACGGAAGTTCCCGGGGCGACCCGGCTGATCCTCCAGATTTCGCGGCGGCTCGAACACCGGGTCTTTTTCCTCAGCGAGCCGATGCGCGCGGTCGTCGACCTGCCGGCGGTGCAATGGAAGATCGCGGGCGGCGAGGTGGCGCCCAGCGGGCTGGTCGCCGGGATGCGCTATGGCGCGTTCGACGCCCAGACCGGCCGGCTCGTGCTCGACCTTGCCCAGCCGGCCAAGCTGCGCGAGGCCCGCTACGACCTGCCGAGCGGCGCACGCCCCGGCCAGCGCCTGATCCTCGATTTCGAGCGCTCGACCGACGAGGCGTTCGCCAAGGGCGTCCAGCCCTGGTCGGTGTCCGGCGTGCTGCGCGCCATGCAGGCGAGCGCACCGGCCGAACCTGCCGCGCGTCCCGCACCGAATGCGCCGCCCGCCCAGCAGGCGTTCGTCGCAGCCCCGCGCCCGGTGCCGCCGAGCGTGCAGTCGGTCGCACCGCCCCCCGCCGTCGCCGCCCCGCGCACGCCGCCGCAGCGCCAGCAGGTCCTTCGACCGACCATCGTGCTCGACCCCGGCCACGGCGGCGTCGACCCCGGCGCCATCGGCACCAGCGGCACGCACGAGAAGGACATCACGCTCGCCATGGCGCGCGAGGTGCGCCGCCAGCTCGAGCAGACGGGCCGCTACCGCGTGCATCTGACGCGCGACGAGGACGTGTTCATCCGCCTGCGCGACCGCATCGCCATCGCGCGCCAGCACACGGCCGACCTGTTCATCTCGATCCACGCGGATTCGATGGGCAACGGCAACTCGGCCACGCGCGGGGGGTCGATCTACACGCTGTCGGAAAACGCGTCGGACGCGGAAGCCGCGGGCCTGGCCGCGCGCGAGAACCGGGCCGACATCATCGCGGGCGTCGACCTGACGCGCGAGAACCGCGACGTGACCTCGATCCTGATCGACCTTGCCCAGCGCGAGACGATGAACCATTCGATCGTCTTCGCGCGCCAGCTCGTCTCGGAGATGGGGCGCGAGGTGCAGCTGCTGCCGCAGAACCCGCACCGCTTCGCCGGCTTCGCGGTGCTGCGCGCGCCCGACGTGCCCTCGGTATTGATCGAGCTCGGCTATCTTTCCAACCGCGACGACGAGCAGCTGCTGAACCGGCCGGTCCACCGCACGAAAGTCGCGGGCGGAATCGTGCGCGCGATCGATGGCTATTTCGCGGCGAACCCCGTCCGCCGGCCCTGATCCCTGGACCGCGACAGCGCGGGCCTGCTGGCGTATAGTCCGCCCCGCACTGCAGCCGGACGGACCGCACCATGCGTCGTGGGATCATCGCCCTTGTCGTTCTCATTTTCGTCGGCCTCGTCGGCGGGACGGCGGCGACGCTGGGCGGATTCTGGTATTTCGGCCGCGGCCTGCCCGACCACAAGACGCTCGCCGAATACCAGACGTCGGTCACCACGCGCGTGCATGCCGCCGACGGGCGCATCCTCGCCGAGTTCGCCATCGAGCGGCGCACGTTCGTTCCCTACGACGCGATCCCGCGGCGCGTGGTCAACGCGTTCCTCGCGGCCGAGGACAAGTCGTTCTTCACGCATCCCGGCGTGAGTCTGCCCGACATCGCGCGCGCCGCCCTCCAGAACATCACGAATCTCGGCAACCGCCGCCCGGTGGGCGCTTCGACGATCACGCAGCAGGTCGCCAAGAACATGCTGCTGACCAACGAGGTGTCGCTCGAGCGCAAGGCCAAGGAAGCGATCCTCGCCCTGCGCATCGAGGAGTCGCTGTCCAAGCGGCGCATCCTCGAACTCTATCTCAACGAGATCTATCTGGGCTTCGGCGCCTACGGCGTGGCGTCGGCCGCGACCAACTATTTCGACCGCTCGCTCGACGAGCTGTCGCTGGCGGAAGCCGCGTTCCTCGCCGTGTTGCCCAAGGCGCCCAACAACTACGACCCGCGCCGCTACATGGAGCGCGCGCGCGAGCGGCGCGACTGGGTGCTGGGCCGCATGCTCGAAGACGGCCACATCACGCAGGGCGAATACGAGGCCGCGCGCGCCACGCCCATCGTCACGCGCCAGCGCGGCCCCGAAGACACCGTGCGCGCCGACTATTTCGCCGAGGAGGTGCGCCGCGAACTGCTGGCGCGCTTCGGCGAGCGGGACCTGTTCCGCGGCGGGCTCAACGTTCGCACGACGATGGACCCGAAGATCCAGGCGGCGGCGGAGGCCGCATTGCGTCGCGGGCTGCTCGCCTACGACCGGCGCCACGGCTGGCGCGGACCGGTCGGAAAGATGGATGCCAGTGTTTCCGACTGGCGCCGCCAGCTTGCGGCCTGGCCCCGGCCGGCGGGTGCGGCACCCGAATGGCAGGTGGCCCTCGTGCGCGGCCTTGCCGGCGACGCGGCCGAGATCGCGTTCGCCGACGGCACGACGGGTTCGCTGCCGGTCGAAGAAATGCGCTGGGCCCGGCGCACCGAGAAGGAACAGCGCGTGGGGCCCGCCGTGCGCGCGCCCGCCGACGTGGTGGCGGTGGGCGACATCGTGCTGGTCGAGCCGCTGGCGGCGGCGAAGCGCTTTGCACTTCGCCAGATCCCCAACGTGGGCGGCGGCGTGGTCGCGATGGACCCGCACACCGGCCGCGTGCGCGCCCTCGTGGGCGGGTGGAGCTACGAGCTGTCGCAGTTCAACCGCGCCACGCAGGCGCAGCGCCAGCCCGGCTCGTCGTTCAAGCCGTTCGTCTATCTGCCGGCCCTCGACAGCAATTTCTCGCCGGCGAGCCTGATCCTCGACGCGCCCATCGTCGTCGACCAGGGACCGGGCCTGCCGCCATGGCGGCCGGCGAACTACTCGCGCAACTTCTACGGGCCCTCGCCGATGCGCGTGGGCATCGAGCAGTCGCGCAACCTGATGACGATCCGGCTGGCGCAGGCGGTGGGCATGGACAAGGTGGCCGAGACCGCCGAGCGGCTCGGCGTCGTCGACAAGCTGCAGCCGAGCCTTGCCATGGCGCTGGGAGCGGGCGAGACGACCTTGATGCGCATGACCACGGCCTACGCGATGTTCGTCAACGGCGGCAAGCGCATCGAGCCCACGCTGATCGACCGCGTGCAGGACCGCGAGGGCCGCACCGTGTTCCGCCACGACATGCGGACCTGCGAGACCTGCCGCAGCGACCTGTGGCTGCCCGACATGGTGCCGCCCGAACTTCCCGACATGCGCGCGCAGGCGGTCGATCCGCTCAGCGCCTACCAGATGGTGTCGATGCTGCAGGGCGTGGTCGAGCGCGGCACCGCGCGCCGCCTGCGCGATCTCAACCGTCCGCTCGGCGGCAAGACGGGCACGACGAACGACTCGTTCGACGCGTGGTTCCTGGGCTTCTCGCCCGACCTTGCGGTCGGCGTGTGGATCGGGTTCGACGCACCGCGCACGCTGGGTCCCAACGAGACGGGTTCGTCGGTCGCCGTCCCCATCTTCCGCGACGTGATGGCCGAAGTGCTGCAGGGCACGCCGGTCGTGCCGTTCCGCACGCCGCCGGGCATCCGCCTCGTGCGCGTCAACCCGCAGAGCGGCGCGCCCGCCCGCCCCGGCGAACGCGACGCGATCTGGGAAGCCTTCAAGCCCGGCACCGAAGTGCGCGCCGACCAGCAGGTTCTCGACGGGGCAGGCCAGTTCACGTCGCCGCTGCAGGGAATTTCGACGCAAGGCGGCGAGACGAGCGACGGGATTTATTAGGGACCCAAATGGTGATCGTCATGCCCGGCGAATGCCGGGCATCCACGACTTTTGTCGTTTTGCAGGCACCGAAGTCGTGGATGCCCGCGAAGCGCGGGCATGACGGTTTGTGTCCGTGGCGGGACGAGACGCGAGGAGACGCGATGTTACCGTCTCCTGCCCAACCCGTTGATCCGCCGCGCAACCCATGAGACATGCGACATAACATGCGCATGTCTCGTCATTCTTCCTGTGCCGTTGACGAATGTTGACGGGCGTTGACCGTCATCGGCGCATGTCTTTGATTTTCCGCCGGAAGCGCGTTGACGTTGACGGCAACCGCACGCGGTCAATCAAACTTTGCGGCGGCTGGTCATGGGAAAAGTCGTGGATGCCCGGGACGAGCCCGGGCATGACGGAAAAACAGAGTCCGGCGTTCAGCACCGTCATGCCCGGCGAATGCCGGGCATCCACGACTTTCTAGATCCTGCCGATGCCGGCGCGATGACGGCGAGCGCGATCCGTCAACCAAACCTTGCGGCCGGGGGCATTCCATATTCACCGGTTCAAACAGCGCATGGCCGGATGGTTTCGGCCAATGCGAGAATTATATCCCGGTTGAGGACTAAATACAACTATAAATACATATGTAGGGAATGCGAAATCACGCGAGGAACCGTCATGCTCGGCGCATGCCGAGTGGATAACGCGTCGCTACCCGAACGCCTTGAACGTGATCAGCGTGAAGGTGTCCTTCACGCCGGGGATTTTCTGGATGCCCATCACGAAATGGCCGACGTCGGCGTCGTCGGGCAGGTAGCACTTGAAGTGCAGGTCGTACTGGCCGGAGATCGAGTAGACCTCGGAGACCTGTTCGGTCTCCATCGCCGCCTCGGCCACGTCGTAGGCGCGGCCGAGTTCGCATTTGACCATGATGAAGATCGTCTGCATGGCGGCGGTCTCCCCGAAGCTTTGCGTCAGCGAAGGTTAGCCAGCCGCGCGCTTGCCGCGCAACAGGAAGGCGGGCACGCCGTCGTCGTCGAAGCCGCGCCCGCCGGGCGCACCGGCACCGGCCTGCTGGGGTTCGCGTTCGTGGCGATGCTCACGTTCCGGGCGCGGTTCGCGCTCGGGCTTGCGTTCCCGCTCGCGGCGCGGGGCGCGTTCGCGGTGGGCGATGGGGGTGGGCTCGACCGGTGCGACCGCGACCGGAACGAACGCTTCGACCGGTGCCGCGAAATCGACAGGAACCGGTGCTGTGGCTTCCGCTGCGACCGGTGTCGCCGCTGCCGGTGATTCCGTCGACGGGCCCCAGCCGGCGTTCGCCGGGACGGGGGCGCTGTCGTTGGCGTGATCGGCGTGGTGCGTGCGCCGGGGGCCGCGTTCGCCGCCGCCGCTGCTGCCGCGTCCGCCGCGGCTTCCGCCGCCGCTGCCGCCGCGTCCGCCACCCCGGCCACCGCGGCCGCCGCGCTCTTCGCGCGCCGGTTCCGGGCTGCCGTCGCCAACCGGGGCGACGAAGCCCTCGACCGACAGGGGCGGGATCTTCTTGCCGATCAGGCGTTCGATCGCCGACATGAACTTGAAGTCGTCGGGGCTGGCGATCGTGTAGGCCACGCCCGAGCGCCCCGCACGGCCCGTGCGGCCGATGCGGTGGACGTAATCCTCGGCGTTGATCGGCACGTCGAAATTGAACACGTGCGACAGGCCGCCGATGTCGAGGCCGCGCGCGGCCACGTCGGAGCAGCACAGGATCTGCACGTCGCCCTTCTTGAAGCCTTCGAGCGTCTCGGTGCGCGTGCCCTGGTCCATGTCGCCGTGCAGCGCGCCGACCGAGAAGCCGTGGCGCTTGAGCGACTTCCACAGGATGTCGACGTCGCG
>JBIKWI010000199.1:0-5995 GCA_044356395.1 Tagaea sp.
CATGGGCACGCGGAACTCGATCGATCCGCCCCACATCGTGGCGATCCACGAGAAGATCTTCACGCCCGTCGGCACCGCGATCACCATCGTCGCCGCGGTGAAGTAGATGCGCGTGTTGACGTTGAGACCGACCGTATACATGTGGTGCGCCCACACGACGAAGCCCACGACGCCGATCGCCGTCATCGCGTAGGCCATGCCGAGATAGCCGAAGATCGGCTTCTTGGAGAAGGTCGACACGACGTGGCTGATGATCCCGAACGCCGGCAGGATCATGATGTAGACCTCGGGGTGGCCGAAGAACCAGAACAGGTGCAGGAACAGCACCGGATCGCCGCCGCCGGCCGCCTCGAAGAAGTGCGTGCCGAAATTGCGGTCCGTCAGCAGCATCGTGATGGCGCCCGCGAGGACCGGCAGCGACAGCACGAGCAGGAACGCGGTGAGCAGCATCGCCCACAGGAACAGCGGCATGCGGTGCATCGTCATGCCGGGGGCGCGCATGTTGAAGATCGTCGTGATGAAGTTGATGGCGCCCAGGATCGACGAGGCGCCCGCGAGGTGCAGCGACAGGATCGCCATGTCCATCGCCGGGCCCGGGTGGTACTGCGCGCTCGACAGCGGCGGATAGATCGTCCAGCCGACGCCGGCACCGCCGCCCAGCACGGCCGAGCCGAGCAGAAGCAGGAAGGCCGGCGGCATCAGCCAGAAGCTGACGTTGTTCATGCGCGGGAACGCCATGTCCGGGGCGCCGCACATCATCGGGATGAACCAGTTGCCGAAGCCGCCGATCAGGGCGGGCATGACGACGAAGAACACCATGATCAGGCCGTGCGCGGTGACGACCATGTTCCACTGGTGGCCGTCGGTCATGTACTGCATGCCCGGATGCGCCAGCTCCATGCGCATCCACACCGAGAACGCGCCGCCCAGGATCGCGGCGAACACCGAGAACACGAGGTACATCGTGCCGATGTCCTTGTGGTTGGTCGAATAGGCCCAGCGACGCCAGCCGTAGGGCGTGTGGTCGTGATTGTCGTGGCTGTCGTGGGCGGCGTGCGTGTTGGCGCTCATGGGGAGCTTCCTTGGCGCGAGAGGTTACTTGGAGACGTTGAGGGCGACGCGCGGCGCGTCGAGCGCCTGCACTTCGGCCACCGAGAGCGGCGCCTTGCCGCCGTCGGCGAAGCGCTTCTTGGCTTCCGCCGTCCAGCGTTCGAAGGTCGGCCTGTCGACCGCCTCGACGGCGATCGGCATGTAGGCGTGGTTGACGCCGCAGATCTGGTTGCACTGGCCGTAGAACACGCCGGGCTTGTCGGCGCGGAACCAGAGGTCGTTCGTGCGGCCGGGCATCGCGTATTTCTGCACGCCGAGGGCCGGCACGAACCACGAGTGGATCACGTCGGTGCCGGCGATCAGGACCTGCACGTTGGCGCCCACGGGCACCACGACGCGGTTGTCGACCTCGAGCAGGCGCACCTGGCCGGGCTTCAGGTCGGCGTCCGCGATCATGTAGCTGTCGAACTCGAACTCGCCGTGATCCGGGTACTGGTACTTCCAGTACCACTGGTGGCCGGAAACCTTGATCGTCATGTCCACCGCCGGCGGCTTGTCGGCCACGCGGATCAGGTCGATAGACGGGATCGCGATCACCACGAGCAGCAGGACCGGAACGCCCGTCCACACGATCTCGAGCAGCGTGTTGTGCGTGGCGCGCGAGGGCGTGGGGTTGGCGGCAGCGCGGAAGCGCACGATCGTGTAGAGCAGCAGCGCCAGCACGAACACCGTGATCAGCGTGATGATGACCAGCAGGAGATCGTGGAACCAGCCGATATAGTCCTTCACCGGACTGGCCGAAGGCTGGAAGCCGAGCTGCCAGGGCGTGGGCTGGCCCGCTTCGGCCGGAACGGCGCCGAAGACGAAGGCTGCGAGTGCTGCAAGGAACGTGACTGCGAGCGCCGTGCGGTTGCGGACGGATACGGTCGTGAGCATGTCCTGCCTATGGTTTCGAAGGGCGTTTGCGCCGTCGCGCGGGCACGCGCAGACGCAAAAAGCGGGGGTTTCGAGCGCCTTTGGAGTCGGGCGTGAGGGGCAAGCTACACGAATGCCGGTACCCGGCTCAACTTCCGCCAGATGGCCTGCAGGCCGATGCACGCCCGCACCCATCGACCGGCCGGACAAATCTGGCCTAAACAATTGATATAAATCGTATAAAGACAGACTGCGTCGGTTTGCCGCAGCGCCGTCAGATGCGCGGCCGGCCGCCGGCATCGCCCCGGGCGGCCGCCCGTTCGAGCGAACGGCGGAAGCGGCGCAACCCGTACCACACCAGGACCGCGACGACCGGGATCGCCAGCCCCGTGGCGATGTCCTTGTCGAAACGGAAACCGGCGGCTTCGGCGGCCCGCGTGGCATAAGCGACGAGGCCGACCGTGTAATAGGTGATCGCGGCGACCGACAGGCCCTCGACCGTTTCCTGCAGGCGGAGCTGGAGCTGCGCGCGCCGGTCCATCGAGCCGAGCAGGTCCTGGTTCTGCGCCTCGACCGCGATGTCGACGCGCGTGCGCAGCAAGGCACCCGCGCGCGTCAGGCGCTGCGACATCTGGGCGAGCCGGTCGGCGGTCGCCTCGCAGGTGCGCAAGGCCGGCGCAAAACGGCGGTCCATGAATTCGCGGTAGGTCTGCAGGCCTTCGATGCGATCCTCGCGCAGTTCGCCCACACGCTTGGAGACGAGCTCGGCATAGGCGCGCGCGGCGCCGAAGCGGTAGGCCGACGCCGCCGTCGCGCGCTCGATCAGCGCCGAAAGCTCGGTCAGCCGGTCGAGCAGCGTCCGCTGTTCGGCCACCCCGGCCGACCGCGGCATGGCGTCCATGATGCCGAGCAGGTCGCCGTCGACCACGGTGATCTGCGGGCCGATCTCGCGCGCCACCGGCAAAGCGAGCATCGCCATGGTGCGGTAGGTCTCGATCTCGAGCAGGCGCTGGATCAGGCGGCCGCACTGGCGGTTGCCGAGGCCGCGGTCGTGCACGACCAGCCGGCCGAAGCCGTCGGCATGCAGGCGGAAATCGGTCCACGCCACGGCATTGCCGCCGGCCATCGTGCTGCCGACGAGATAGTCGGCATGCAGCCAGTTGCCCAGTTCGTCGGTGTCGGGGGCCGCGCGCTCGCGCGCCAGCAGCGCCACGTGCACGGCGACGATCCGCTCGCCGGGGATCGCGGCGACCCATTCGGCGGGGGCAAGGTCGATGGCGTTCTGCGCGAAGGGCGCGCCGAAGGTGCCGGCTTTCAGGAACGTCCAGGTGCAGAACTCGGTGTGCCGCTCCCACTTGACGCGGAAGCCGTCGAGCTCGGCGACGAAATGGTTGGCGCCGGGCGGCGGATGGCCGATGCCGTAGCGCTCGCACAGCGCCGTCAGGTGCGCGCGGTCGGCCGCCGCCCCCGATTCGCCCGACGTCATGGCAAGGTGGCTGGCCCGCTCGGGGGCCGCCAGGCTCAGGAAGGGCCGTGCATGGACCTCGTTGGCGAGCGCCACGCGCTGGGGATGTTCGCGGACCGTCCTCGCCTGTTCGTTCGCCGTCGCCGTCATGCCCGAAGATGCCCCTGTCCGCGTTGAGGATATCGGCCGAGCTTACATGGGCAGTACGTCCGGGGCCACCGTGCCAACCGCGCCATTTGGATTTGCCGGCGCGCGAGCCTACATTGACTGGCAGTCCCCACCCCGGAGTACCCGACTCGATGAGCCATCTTGCCCGCACCGACGCGCTTTTCTTCGACCAGGCCGGTCTCGACCGCGCGAAGGCCCAGAAACAGGTCGACGACGCGCTCAAGGGCATGGATGACGGCGAGCTGTTCCTCGAATACCGGCAGTCCGAAAGCCTCGCCTTCGACGACGGCAAGCTCAAGAGCGCCTCGTTCGACACCGCACAGGGCTTCGGCCTGCGCTCGATCCTCGGCGACACGGCCGCCTACGCGCACACCTCCGACCTCAGCCACGACGCGATTGCGCGCGCGGCGCGCACCGTGGGTGCCATCCGCGCCGGGCACGGCGGCGTGGCCGCCCCCAGCCCCAAGGGCACGAACACGATCCTCTATGCCGACGAGAACCCGCTCGAACTGATGCCGTTCGCCGACAAGGCGAAGCTGCTGGGCGAGATCGACGCCTATGCGCGCGCCAAGGACAGCCGCGTGCGCCAGGTCATGTGCTCGATCGCCGGCGAATGGCAGGCCGTGCAGATCATCCGCGCCGACGGCGAGCGTATCGCCGACATCCGTCCGCTCGTTCGCCTCAACGTGTCGGTCGTCGTGGGCGAAGGCGACCGGCAGGAATCGGGTTCGTACGGCTGGGGCGGGCGCTTCGCGTTCGAGACCGTCGTCGATCCGGCCAACTGGAAGCATGGCGTCGACGAGGCGGTGCGCCAGGCACTGGTCAACCTCGGTTCCATCCCGGCGCCCGCGGGCGAAATGCAGGTCGTGCTCGGGCCGGGCTGGCCCGGCATCCTGCTGCACGAGGCGATCGGCCACGGGCTGGAAGGCGATTTCAACCGCAAGAAGACCTCGGCGTTCTCCGGCCTGATGGGCCAGCGCGTGGCGGCCAAGGGTGTCACCGTCGTCGACGACGGCACGCTTCCCGACCGGCGCGGCTCGCTGACTGTCGACGACGAGGGCACACCCGGCCAACGCACCGTGCTGATCGAGGACGGCATCCTGGTCGGCTACATGCAGGACCGCCAGAACGCGCGCCTGATGGGCATGCAGCCCACCGGCAACGGACGGCGCGAGAGCTTCGCACATCACCCGATGCCGCGCATGACCAACACGGTCATGGAAGCCGGCCCCCACGCGCCCGAGGAGATCATCCGCTCGGTCAAGAAGGGGCTCTACGCGGTCAATTTCGGCGGCGGCCAGGTCGACATCACGTCGGGCAAGTTCGTGTTCAACGCGGCCGAGGCGTATCTCATCGAGGACGGCAAGATCGGACCGGCCGTCAAGGGCGCCATGCTGATCGGCAACGGGCCGGATTCGCTGACGCAGGTGAAGATGGTCGGCAACGACCTGAAGCTCGATCCCGGCATCGGCACGTGCGGCAAGGACGGCCAGGGCGTGCCGGTCGGCGTGGGCCAGCCCACACTCCTGCTCGACAAGCTGACGGTCGGCGGCACCGCCGCCTGACCGGACAAGCTCGGATGACCAACGCAACTCACGAAGCGGTCGAACCGCTGTCCGGCCTTTTCGTGCGCCTGCTCGATCCGGCGCGAGGGCCCACCATCACGCTGCGCGAGATGCTCGACGAGCTGGGCGAGCGCGGCTTCGGCGCGCTGATCGTGCTGCTGTGCCTGCCCAACTTCCTGCCCTTCTCGATCCCCGGCTTTTCAGCACTGACAGGCCTGCCGATCGCGGTGATGTGCGGGCTGCTGCTGGCGGGCGTGCGCAAGCCGTGGCTGCCGGCACGCCTGCTCGACCGCGGCGTCGACCGCGCCACCTATGCCGGCGTGGTCGGCCGCTTCCTGCCCTGGCTGCGCAAGGCCGAAAGCTGGGTCGGGCCGCACCTGCCCGGCCTCACCTCGCCGCTCGGCGAGCGCTTCATCGGCCTGTTCGGCATCCCGGTCGCGATCCTGCTGGCCGCCCCGATCCCGTTCGGCAACCCGCCGCCGGCGATCGCCCTTGCCCTACTCGCCATCGGCATCCTCGAACGCGACGGGCGCTTCGTGATCGCGGGCTATGTCGCGGGCCTGCTGTCGTTCGTGCTCGTCGGCGCGCTGGTCTGGGGCCTGTTCGGCGCCGGCATGGCCGTGCTGGGGGGCTAGACGCGATGGCGTTCGGAACGTACGGCGATGCGGTGCTGCTGGGCCTCGTCGAAGGGCTGACCGAGTTCATCCCCGTCTCGTCGACCGGGCATCTGCTGCTGGGGGCCGAACTGCTGGGCTTCGAAGGCCCGCCCGGCCGCACGTTCGAGATCGCGATCCAGCTGGGCGCCATCCTCGCGATCCTGTGGGTCTACCGC
>JBIKWI010000200.1:0-5966 GCA_044356395.1 Tagaea sp.
CCGGCGTAAACGCTTGGGCATGACCGAAGGTTTCATGGACCGCGCATTGGCCGAAGCGCAGGCGGCTGCCGAAGCGGGCGAAGTGCCCGTGGGGGCGGTCCTCGTCGACGGAGCAAGCGGGGAAATCGTCGCGGCGGCGCACAACCGCGTCGAGCGCGACCACGACCCGACCGCGCATGCCGAGATGCTGGCGATCCGTGCCGCCGCCCGCCGATTGGGGGCCAAGCGGCTGGAAGGGCTCGACATGTACGTCACGCTCGAGCCGTGCCCGATGTGCGCGCAGGCGATCGCCTTCGCCCGCCTGCGCCGGCTCTACTGGGCGGCGTCCGACCCCAAGGCCGGCGGCGTCGAGAACGGCCCGCGCATCTTCGCGCAGGCCGGATGCAACCACAGCCCCGAGCTTTACGGCGGCATCGGCGAGGCCGCCGCCGCCGGACTGCTGCGCGATTTCTTCAAGGCAAGGCGCTAGGCGGGAACGAACCGCCACACGCCGGCACCATCGCGCACGCGACGTGCCTGCCCGCGGCTTTCGAGCAGATGCAGGTGGGCGAGCGCCTCGCCGGTGGCGAGGCCCACATTGTGCGGGCCGATCTCGCGCCGGAACAGCAGCTTGAAGCAGTCGACGGCGCAGAGGCCGTCGGCGCGACCGGCCATCGCTTCGCGCAGCACGTCGAGGCGTTCTTCGTGGTGCGCGCGGATCGCCGCGATGCGCCCGTGCAGCCCCCGATAGGGAAAGCCGTGTGCCGGGAGTACGAGCGTGTCGTCGGGCAGGTGGGCGAAACCGTCGAGGCACGCGAGATAGTCGTGCAGCGGGTTCGCCATCGGCTCGGCCGGCCACACGCCGATATTGGGCGTGATGCGCGGCAGCAGGATGTCGCCGCCGATCAGCACGCCGCGCGCCTTCGACCACAGGCACGCATGCTCGGGGCAATGGCCGCGCCCGATGATCGGCTGCCAGTCCTCGTTCCCCACGCGCAGGTCCATGCGCGCGTGGATGCGCCGATAGTGCGCGGGCAGCTCCGGCACGCCGCGCCGGTAGATGTTGTCGGGGCTGGCGAAGGGGCCGATGGCGTCGGGGCCGATGCCGTTGGCGGTGTAGAACGCGACCTTGTTCGCGATGTCGGCGGGCGAGCCCTGCGCGTGGACGGCGCGCGCGGTGTAGTATTCGCCGAGCGTCGTCCATAGCTCCACGCCAAAGCGTTCGCACAGCCACGCCGCGAGGCCCATGTGGTCGGGATGGAAATGCGTGCAGATGACGCGGCTGACCGTGTCGTCGCCGATCGCGGAGAGCCAGTGCGCCTTTGTGTCGTCGCGCGAAAGGCCGGTGTCGACGATGGCGGTGCCCGCCTCGCCGTCGTCGAGCAGCCACAGGTTTATGTGGTCGGGCGGGAACGGCAGCGGCATGCGCACCCAGCGCAGGCCCGGCTGGATCTCCAGCGTGCCGCCGGGCTGCGGCGGTGTCTCGTGCGTGTAGGCCACACTCATGGCTTGCCTGCAACCTGCCAGCCGATATCGCGCCGGCAGAAACCCTCGGGCCAGTCGACCTTGTCGACGGCCGCATAGGCCTGCGCCTGCGCCGCCTTCGCGTCCTTGCCGCGTCCGACGATGCCGAGCACGCGTCCGCCATTGGCGAGCACGCGCGGCCCGTCCTGCTTCGTACCGGCGTGGAAGATCGTGACGCCGGGCACCTTGGCCGCTTGCGCCAATCCGCGGATCTCGGTGCCCTTGCGCGGGGTTTCGGGATAGCCCTCGGCCGCCATCACGACACACAGCGCCGTGTCGTCGTGCCAGCGTAGCTGGAAACGGTCGAGCCCCCCGTCGGCCGACGCGATCAGGGCGGGCAGCAGGTCGGACTTCAGACGCGGGACCAGCACCTGGGTTTCCGGGTCGCCGAAGCGCACATTGAACTCGATGAGCTGCGGCCCCTTCGCCCCGATCATCAATCCTGCGAACAGCACGCCCTTGAAGGGGCTGCCTTCCTTCTTCATGCCGGCCAGCGTGGGAAGGACGATCTCGTCCATCACCCGCTTCTGCATGGCGGCATCGCACACGGGCGTAGGCGAATAGGCGCCCATGCCGCCGGTGTTGGGGCCGGTGTCGCCGTCGCCTACGCGCTTGTGGTCCTGTGCGGCCGCCAGCGGCAGCGCGTTCGTGCCGTCGCACAGCGCGAAGAAGCTTGCCTCGACGCCTTCGAGGAAACCCTCGATGACGAGTTCGGCCCCGGCCGCCCCGAAACGCCTGTCGAGCATCGCGGCATCGACGGCGGCGAGCGCTTCTTCAACCGTCGTCGCCACGACCACGCCCTTGCCGGCGGCAAGCCCGTCGGTCTTCACGACGATGGGAGCCCCCTTCGCGCGCACATACGCGACCGCCTTGTCGCGGTCGGTGAAGCGCGCGTACGCGGCGGTGGGAACGCCGTGCCGCGCGCAGAAATCCTTGAGGAAGCCCTTGGAGCCTTCGAGCCGTGCGGCCGCCGCATTCGGCCCGAACGCCTTGATGCCGGCGGCGGCAAGCCGGTCGACGAGACCCGCGGCCAGCGGGTCTTCCGGCCCGACGACGACGAAATCGATCTTCTCGCGCTTCGCGAGATCCACGATGCCGTCGAGATCCATCGCCGCGACCGGCACGCACTCGGCCTCGGCCGCGATGCCGGCATTGCCGGGCGCGCAGAACAGCTTGGTGCACAGCGGCGATGCCGCGATCGACCAGCACAGCGCATGCTCGCGCCCGCCCGAACCGACGACCAGGATCCGCATGCGACTCGGCACTCCCGCTATCCAAACCGCACGGCTTGTATCATAAAGGCGGGACAACGCCATGACCGACCCGCGCGGCAACCTGCCGGAATATTCCGTCTCCGAACTGTCCCAGGCCGTCAAACGCACGGTCGAGGACAATTTCGAGATCGTGCGCGTGCGCGGCGAGATTTCCGGCTTCAAGCGCCACTCGTCGGGCCATCTCTATTTCTCGCTGAAGGACGCCGACGCCGCAATCGACGGCGTGTGCTGGCGCGGCTCGGCGGGCAAGCTCGGCATCAAGCCCGAGGACGGCATGGAGGTCGTCGCGACCGGCCGGCTGACGACATATCCCGGCCGCTCGAAATACCAGATCGTCGTCGAGCGCATGGAACTGGCGGGCCAGGGCGCACTCCTGAAGCTGATCGAGGACCGCAAGAAGCGCCTCGCCGCCGAAGGCCTGTTCGATTCGGGGCGCAAGCGCCGCCTGCCCTATCTGCCCGACGTCATCGGCGTCATCACGTCGCCGACCGGGGCGGTGATCCGCGACATCCTGCACCGTCTCGCCGACCGTTTCCCGCGCCACGTGATCGTGTGGCCGGTGGCCGTCCAGGGCGAAGGGGCGGCCGAACAGGTCGCGACCGCGATCCGGGGCTTCAACGCGTTGCTGCCCGGCGGCAAGGTGCCGAAGCCCGATGTGCTGATCGTCGCGCGCGGCGGCGGCAGCCTCGAAGACCTGATGGCCTTCAACGAGGAGATCGTCGTACGGGCGGCGGCGGAAAGCGGGATCCCGCTGGTCTCCGCCGTCGGCCACGAGACCGACACGACGCTGATCGATTTCGCGTCCGACGTGCGCGCGCCCACGCCCACCGCCGCCGCCGAGATGGTGGTGCCGGTGCGCCAGGAACTGGCCGCGCGCATCGCGCGCGCCGGCGCCACGCTGGAAGCCAGCCTCGAACGCACGCTCGACGAGCGACGCACGCGCATCGCCGCCGCCGCGCGTGCGCTGGGCGATCCCAAGCGCATGCTCGACGAACGCGCCCAGCGCGTCGACGAACGCGGCGAGCGGCTGAAGCTCGCCATCGTCGCCAGCCTCGATGCGCGAAAGCGCCGCACGCTGGAGCTGGGTGCGCGCCTGCCCGATCCCAAGACGCAGCTCGAACGCGCGCGCGGCCAAATGCTGCGCCTCGGCGGCTCGCTTGCCGCCAACGCGGGCGCGCGCAAGACGGCACTCGCGCGCGAAACCACGCATCTGGTCGACCTGCTGGCGCGCGCGAAGGCCGGTGCTGCACGCGGGCTCGATGCGCGCGGCCAGCGCGTGAAGTCGCTGGGCGAGCTGCTGGAGAGCTTCTCCTACAAGAAAGTCCTCGAACGCGGCTTTGCACTCGTCAGCGATGCCGACGGCAAGCCGATCCAGTCGGCCGCGAAGGCGAAGCCCGGTGCTGCCGTCACGCTCACCTTCGCCGACGGCAAGACGGGAGCGACCATCGACGGCGAGAAAAAGAAGCACGGCCCCGGCACGCCGCCTGCCAAGCAGGGCTCGCTGCTGTGAAGCGCCTCGCGGTGCTGCTGGTACTGCTCGCGGTCCCGGCTGGCGCACAGGAGGTGCGCTTCGAAGGTCAGTTCGTGCAAGGCGGTGTCGTTTTCGGCACCACGCAGCCGGGCGCTTCGGTGGCGCTGGATGGCCAACCCGTGCGCGTGTCGCCCGACGGGCGCTTCGTCATCGGCTTCGCGCGCGAAGCGCCGCGTGCCGCACGGCTCGACGTTTCGGCCGGCGGTGCCGGTCGCACGATCGAGCTTGCGGTCGCCGCGCGCCGCTTCGACATCCAGCGCATCGACGGGCTGCCGGAAGCGAAGGTCACCCCCGATCCAGCAGCACTTGCGCGCATCGCGGCGGAGAACGCGAAGCTCGTCGCGGCGCGCCGGCGCGACACGCCCGAGGCGCTGTTCGCCGGCGGCTTCCGTTGGCCGGCCACAGGACCGATCAGCGGCGTCTACGGCAGCCAGCGCATCCTCAACGGCCAGCCGCGCGCCCCCCATCTGGGCGTGGACGTGGCGCGGCCCACGGGCACGCCGGTCGTGGCGGCGGCCGACGGGATCGTGTCGCTCGCCGAGCCCGACCTGTTCTTCACCGGCGGCACGCTCGTCATCGACCACGGCCACGGCCTCAGCTCGATCTACGCGCACCTGTCGCGCATCGACGTCGCCGTGGGCCGGCGCGTGCGCGCCGGCGAGCCGGTCGCGGCCATCGGCGCCACGGGCCGTGTCACCGGCGCCCATCTGCACTGGGGCCTGACATGGTTCGACGTGCGGCTCGACCCCGCCCTCGTCGTGCCGCCGATGCCGGCGGATTAGCCGTCCGGACCTAGACCAGCGGCAGGCTGTGCATCAGCGCGATGGCGTCGCGGTCCACGCGCAGGGCGCGCATGTCCGCCCGGCGGACGCCGTCGGTCTCCTCGGCGATCGCGCGCACCGCATCGCGCTGTGCCGTCGAGCTGACGACGCCGGAGAGCGACGCGATGCCCTTGGAGACCGAGACCGAGACCATCGTGCTGCCGATCCAAGGTTCGCGGGCGATCCGCTTGCGGATCGCGGTGGCGGCGGCGGCATCGTCGACCGCATGGACGGCGACCTTGTCGTCGGCGGACCGGACGAAGGCGGCCACGATGTCGGCTCGCGAGACCACGCCCACCACCTTCCCCTCGTCGAGGATCGGGATGCGCTTGACCTTGTGTTGCTCCATCAGCTCGGCAAGGGTGGCGACCGACGTGCCGGGCGTGGCGGCCACGCAGTTGCGCGTCATCACGTCGGCCACCCGTCGCCCGTGGGCGCGCGCGTACTGGCGGGCCAGATCGCGGTCGGGCACCAGCAGGTTGAGCCACCACGAACCCTTCTTGCGCGATCCGATCTCGGCGCGATGCACGAGGTCGCCCTCGCTGACGATCCCGAGCAGGCGCTTCTTGGAGTCGAGGACGAGCAGCGCGCTGACCTTGCGCTTGAGCATGAATTCGGCCGCCAGCCGCACGCCGGCGCCGGGGGCGATGGCGGCGAGCTTCGTCGACATGATGTCGCTGGCGAGCAGGGTCTTGGGAGCCATGGGGAATTCCTCCGGTTGGATCTTATCCCCTATACATAGGGACGCGGGCGGCGCTGCGGTAGAGGGCCCGTTCAGGCGTCGGGAAGCCGGCGGGCGTCCGCCACGACACGCACGGCGAGCGTGCCCTGCCGGCC
>JBIKWI010000201.1:0-5945 GCA_044356395.1 Tagaea sp.
GCGGCGGCACGCTTTTCCTCGAGGAACTCGGCGACATGGACGCCGGCCTCCAGAGCAAGCTGCTCCGGTTTCTCGAGACCGGCATCGTGGAGCCCATGGGCGGCGGGCCGAGCGAATCCGCCGACGTACGCCTCGTCTGCTCGTCCACGCGCGAGGCGCGTCAGGAGGTCAAGCTGGGGCGCCTGCGGGAGGACCTGTTCTTCCGCCTGCATGTCATCCCGGTGCAGTTGCCGCCCGTGCGCGAACGCGAAGACGACGCCATGCTGCTCGCCCGCCATGCGCTCCAGCGCTTCGCCAAGGACGAAGGCAAGGCGTTTCGCGACATCGCGCCGGATGCCGAATACGCGCTGCGCTCCTATCCCTGGCCGGGCAACGTGCGCGAAATCGAGAACGTGATGCGCTCGATCGTCGTCCTTCACGACGGCGAGGCGGTGCGTCTCGACATGCTGCCGCGCCACATCGGCGAGAGCACGCTTGGCGCGAACGTCCCGGCGATCGCCAAGCCCGCCGCGATGGACGAAGATCTCGCGACGGCGACGTCGAGCGGCAAGCCGCGCATCCGCCCCCTCTGGCTTTCGGAGCGGGAGATCATCGAGGCGGCCATCGCCGCATGCGACGGGAACATCCCGCGCGCGGCCGCTTTCCTCGAAATCAGTCCGTCGACGATCTACCGCAAGAAACAGGCATGGGAAGCGCTGGACCGGGGCGCCTGAGGCAGTTCGACGGGATTTAATTTTCCCAATATATTTCAGTACTTTAAAAGATTTCCTGGCCCGCGGTTCCGGCACGCCTGCACTGCAGCATTCTCATGCCCCATTAATCTTGATTAACGCCGGAAGACGCCTTACTTTGGTCTTTATCGGATGCCCACATGGGGTCCGAAAGTGATCGACGGTCAAGCCTCAAGGAGGGTGATCCATGTCGTACGCCGCTACCCCGGCAGATCTGCCGGCAGTCTCAATCCCCCGCAATTCCGTCCGCGCGGAGCTTGGCCGCTATCTGGCCGAGATCCAGCGCTTCCCCATGCTCGAGCCCGAGGAAGAGCGCGCGCTCGGCCGCGCCTGGCGCGACCATCAGGACGTCGACGCGGCCCACAAGCTCGTCACCAGCCACCTGCGCCTCGTCGTGAAGATGGCGTGGAAGTATCGCGGCTATGGCCTGCCCGTCCCCGACCTGATCGCGGAGGGCAATATCGGCCTGATGCATGCCGTCAAGCGCTTCGACCCCGAGCGCGGCGTGCGCCTGTCGACCTATGCGATGTGGTGGATCAAGGCCGCGATCCAGGAGTTCGTTCTGGGCTCCTGGTCGATGGTCACCATCGGCACGGCCGTCGCGCGCAAGAAGCTGCTGTTCAGCCTCAACTCGGTCAAGCGCAAGCTCGGCATCGATTCCGATACGCGCCTGACGCAGGCGGACGTGACGAAGATCGCCAACGCGACGCATCTCGGCGAGAAGGACGTCATCGAGATCGAGGTCGCGGCGCGCGGCGCCATCGTGCCGCTCGATGCGCCCGTGCGCACCGGAAACGGCGAGACGCTGCCGAGCGAGATCGCCGACCCGAACGTCGATGTCGAAGGCCAGATGGTGGCCGACGACGAACGCCGGTGGCAGCGCAAGCTCGTCGAACGCGCGCTCCTCACGCTCGACGAGCGCGAGCGCGAGATCGTGCGCGCGCGCAACCTGTGCGACGAGCCCGAGACGCTCGAGGACCTGTCGAAGCGCTTCGGCGTGAGCCGGGAACGCGTCCGCCAGCTCGAAGAGCGTGCGCTTGCCAAGCTGCAGGCGCGGACGCGCGAACTCGCGCGGGAGACGGCGTCGGCGAACGCCTGAGCCCGAACGTCTGACCCCGAACTGCTAGAGCATCTCGAGTGCCACCCGCCGCTTCGGCGGCGGGAACGCGCGGTCGAGATCGGCCAGATCTTCCGCCGAGAGCGTCAGGTCCATGGCCGCGACGTTCGCGCGCAGATGCTCGATCCGGACGGCTTTCGGGATCACGATCGCATCGGGATGACGCGCGACCCAGGCAAGCATGATCTGGGCCGGCGTCGCGCCATGGCGTTTGGCGACCGCTGCCAATCCCGGAGCCCCGGGAATGCGCGCCTGGTCGAGCGGCGAATAGGCCATGATCGGCACGCGGTGCTTCCGGCACCACGCGAGCAGACCGGCCTCGATCCCGCGCCGGACCACGTTGTAGAGGATCTGGTTCACGGCACAGCCCTTGCCGCCCTCGACGGCGTGCAGCTCGTCCATGTCCTCGACGTCGAGATTGCTGACGCCCCAGGCGCGGATCTTCCCGGCCGCCTTCAGCGCCTCGAAGCCCGCGACCGTATCGGCCAGCTTGTGGTTCCCGCGCCAATGGAGCAGGTAAAGATCGATCCGGTCGGTCTTCAGGCGCTTGAGCGAACGCTCGCATGCGGCGACGACGCCGGCACGGCTCGCATTGTGCGGATAGACCTTCGAGACGATGTAGACCTCGTCGCGCCGGCCCGCGACGGCTTCCCCCACGATCGCCTCGGCCTCGCCCTCGCCGTACATCTCGGCCGTATCGATGAGGCGCACGCCGAGGTCGAGCCCCGCGCGCAGCGCGGAAATCTCGGTCCCCCGGAGCGGCACCCGTTCGCCCATGCGCCAGGTTCCTAGACCGAACGCCGGAACCTTCGTGCCGTCGGGGAGCTGAACGGTTCGACCTGGACCCGGCATCGTCGTCTCCCTGAAAAAGGACTTCGTCCTGTCTGCCGGCGCGCTTTGCGCCTTGTTACCGACCGCAGGATTGACCGCATGCACGACCTGTATCAGGATTTTACGGAATGCGGGGAACCGTCGCAATCCGCCGGAGAAAGCCATGACGCAGCTGAGCGAAACGGAACTGGCGCAACTTGTGCCGGCCGAAACGGCCGCAGCACGGACCCCGATCCCCACGCAGGTGATTTCCTCGGACGAATTCATGCCCGTGGCCCAGACCGAGTGGCAGGCCCGCGTCCAGGCGCGGCTCGAAACGCTCGGCGACGAACTGGGTGCGAAGAACAGGCTGTCGCGCCGCCAGTTCTTCAAGACGTCGGCCGGCATGGCCGCCGCTTTCGTCGCGATGAACGAGGTCTACGGGCCGCTCTACGCGGTCGGCTCCGCCGAAGCGGCAAGCGTCGAAGTGGCCCAGCAGCGCGCGCAGGGCCTGGCCGGCCAGTTCGTCATGGACGTCCATACGCACTTCCTGCGCGACGATACGCGGCTGCAGGGATTTGTCCGTGCGCGCGAAGCTGTCGGCCAAGCCGGCTGGAATCCCGCGCTGGCCGGCAAGCCGCAGACGCTCGACGACCTCAAGTACCCGAACTGGTTCAAGGAGGTCTTCCTCGACAGCGACACGAAGGTCGCGCTGATCAGCGGCTCCGGCTCGGAAGATCCGCGCGACTGGTTCCTTACCAACGAGAACAAGCGCCGTGCGCGCGATGCGGTCAATCAGGCGGCCGGAACGCGGCGCTGCCTGTCGCACGCGATCTTCATGCCCGGGCTGCCCGGCTGGCTCGACAAGGTCGACGAGGACATCGAACTCAACAAGCCGGATTCGTGGAAGGGCTACACGGTCGGCGACAACACCAACAAGCAGCTCGCCCGCCATCCCTGGCGGCTCGACGACGAGAAGCTGCTCTATCCCTTCTACGAGAAGCTGCTGAAGGCCGGGCACAACATCGTGTGCGTCCACAAGGGCCTCTACCCGCCCTCGGTCGAGGCGCAGTTCCCGCATCTGACGCCCTACGCGCGGGTCGACGATGTCGGCAAGGCGGCGAAGGACTGGCCGCAGATCAATTTCGTTATCTACCACTCGGCCTATCGCTGGGGGTCGGGCAGCAATGCCGGTGCCGGCATGCGACAGTTCGAGGAGACGGGCCGCGTCGAATGGGTCAGCGACCTTGCCGAGATCCCGGCCAAGTTCGGCGTGTCGAATGTCTACGGCGATCTTGGCCAGATCTTTGCGCAGAGCACCGTCGTCGAGCCGCGCCTGTGCGCCGCGATGATGGGAATCCTGGTGAAGGGCCTCGGGGCCGACCACGTGATCTGGGGCACGGACGCCATCTGGACCGGCGCCCCGCAGTGGCAGATCGAAGCATTGCGCCGGCTCGAGATCCCAGACGACATGCAGAAGCGCTACGGCTTCGCGCCGTTGGGTGCCGCCGACGGGCCGGTCAAGACGGCCATCTTCGGGACGAACTCGGCGAAGATGTACAAGTACGACGTCAGGAAGGCCGGACTGGAAACGGACGCGGTGAGCGCCGTGAAGGCCGCGTACCTCAAGGAAGGTGCCGATCCCAGCCTCGCCCGCTACGGCTTCGTGCTGAAGGGATAGCGGGCGCGTTTCATCTTCCCTTGGTCGTCACCCCCGGGCTTGACCCCTCAAGGCATCGCCTTGAGCCACGACTTTTGTGAGTTCCAACGCTCGACGATCAAGTCGTGGATGCCCGCAACAAGTGCGGGCATGACGGAAAGAATACGATTGTACTTTTAATTGTAATTATTCCTCGTACAGCTTATAGTCACAGTATCGGTCGCCTCCGGGCAGCCGTGCGCTGTTTGACAAGTGAAGATGCAGGTTTGGTCCGGCCGTGGTCGCGGATTTCAGGGTGCTGAAATCCCGCCACGAACCGGCGACTACAATCCGCGCAAAACGCGCGGTCAACGTAACAAGTTTTCCAGATCAAAGACTTAAACAGGTTACCGTCACCTGTCGTAACCTATTGATGCGGCCCCGACGTCAGTAGATCAGGTCGTCCTCGCCGCCGGCCCCGCCCTTCGACAGGACGATCTCGTCCTTCGCGGCGAGTTCCTTGGCGACGTTGACCATCGCGGTCTGCGCCTCGGCCACGTCCTTGCCGCGCACCGGGCCCAGCGCCTCGATTTCTTCCTTCAGCATCTTGCCCGCGCGTTCGGACATGTTGGAGAAGAACAGGTCGCGCACCTGTTCGTTCGCACCCTTCATGGCGATGGCGAGCTTGCCCTTGTCGACCGCGCGCAGCAGCGTCTGCACGCCGCCGGGGTCGAGGCGGCCCAGATCCTCGAACTTGAACATCAGCGCCTTGATCTTCTCGGCACTGTCGCGGTTGCGCTCTTCGAGGGCTGTCGTGAAACGCGCTTCGGTCTGGCGGTCGAGCGAGTTGAAGATTTCCGCCATCAGCTCGTGCGTGTCCTTGCGGCTGGTCTTGGCGAGGTTCGACATGAACTCGTTGCGCAGCACGCGCTCGAGATCGTCCAGCACTTCCTTCTGCACGGTCTCCATGCGCAGCATGCGCATGACGACTTCCATCGCGAAGGCCTCCGGCAGCGTGCCCAGCACGCGCGCGGCATGGTCCGAACGGATCTTGGCGAGCACGACCGCGACGGTCTGCGGGTATTCGTTCTTCAGGTAGTTGGCGAGCACCGCCTCGTTGACGTTGCCCAGCTTGTCCCACATCGTGCGGCCGGCAGGGCCGCGGATGTCGTCCATGATGCCGGCGACGCGGTTCTTGTCGAGGACCTTGCCGAGCAGCCGCTCGGTCGAGTCGAACGAACCGACCAGCGAGCCGGTGGCGGCGATCTGGTCGGCGAACTCGACGATCAGGCGCTCGATGATCGAGGAATTGACCGTGCCGAGGCCGGCCATCGACTGGGAGATTTCCTTGATCTCGTCGTCGCTCATCAGCGCGAAGAGCTTGGTCGCGACCTCCTCGCCCAGCGACAGCAGCAGGATCGAGGCCTTGTCCTGGCCGGTTAGGGTCCGGTAATCGTCGCGTACACGCATGGGGTCCGTTCCAAAGGACTGCCGGCGCGTCGGCGCGGGATGGCGCCTCCGGTCAGGCGAAAGACAATATACCAGAAAGTTTTCGCAGCCGGGCCCGAAAAGTCGCTTTGCAACAGGCGGGTAGAGAGACAGGCCGGCGGATGCCCGGCCTTAAGGCCGGCCGTTTGTCCGGCGGATC
>JBIKWI010000202.1:0-5938 GCA_044356395.1 Tagaea sp.
TCGGCGGCGTGAAGGCGCTGACGGACGTCTCGTTCGACATCCGCAAGGGCGAGATCCGCGCGATCATCGGGCCCAACGGGGCGGGCAAGTCGTCGATGCTGAACTGCATCAACGGCTTCTACCATCCCAGCCAGGGCTCGATCGCCTACAAGGGCGTGACGCGCGGCGCCATGCGCCCGCACGAGGCGGCCAAGAACGGGATCGCGCGCACGTTCCAGAATATCGCGCTGTTCAAGGGCATGTCGACGCTCGACAACATCATGACCGGGCGCCTTCTGAAGATGAAGCGCGGCTTCCTGTGGCAGTGCCTGCACTGGGGCCCGGCGCGCGCGGAGGAGATCGAGCACCGCGAGGTGGTCGAGCGCGTCATCGACTTCCTCGAGATCCAGGCGATCCGGAAAACGCCGGTCGGACGGCTGCCCTACGGCTTGCAGAAGCGCGTCGAGCTGGGTCGCGCGCTTGCCGCCGAGCCCGACCTGCTGCTGCTCGACGAGCCGATGGCGGGCATGAATCTCGAGGAGAAGGAGGACATGTGCCGCTTCATCCTCGACGTCAACGAGCAGTTCGGCACGACCATCGCGCTGATCGAGCACGACATGGGCGTGGTGATGGACATCTCCGACCGCGTCGTCGTGCTCGAGTACGGCCGCAAGATCGCCGACGGCACGCCCGATGCGGTCAAGACCGACCCGAAGGTCATCGAGGCCTATCTGGGCACGGGACACGCGTGAAAGGCTGACGCATGGAATTCGTCCTCGACTTCCTCTTCGGCCCTCTCAAGGAGATCTGGGAGTTTCCCACGTTCTTCGTCGAGGTCGTGGTCGGCGGCGTGCTGTCGGGCGTGATGTACAGCCTCGTGGCGCTGGGCTTCGTGCTGATCTTCAAGGCCTCGGGCGTGTTCAATTTCGCGCAAGGGGCGATGGTGCTGTGCGCCGCGCTCACCTTCGTGGGCTTCATCGATCTGGGCGCGCCGGTCTGGCTTGCCATGATCGGGGCGCTCGCCACGATGATCGCTCTCGCCTTCGCGATCGAGCGGGTCGTGCTGCGACCGCTCGTCAACCAGGCGCCGATCATCCTGTTCATGGCGACGATCGGGATCTCGTATTTCATCGACGGCCTGTTCCAGTCGATCTGGGGCGAGGACGTCAAGCGGCTGGACATCGGCATCCCGAAGGACCCGATCGAGATCGCCGGCGTGCTGATCAACACCTTCGACATCGTCGCGGCACTCGTCGCGGGCGCGCTGGTCGCCACGCTCGCCTTCTTCTTCCAGTCGACCCGCATCGGACGTGCGCTGCGCGCCGTGGCCGACGACCACCAGGCCGCCCAGTCGGTCGGCATCCCGCTGCAGACGATCTGGGTGATCGTCTGGTCGGTCGCGGGCATCGTGGCGCTGGTCGCGGGCATCATGTGGGGCTCCAAGCTCGGCGTGCAGTTCTCGCTCGCCTTCGTGGCGCTGAAGGCGCTGCCCGTGCTCATCCTGGGCGGCTTCACGTCGATCCCGGGTGCCATCATCGGCGGCCTCATCATCGGCGTGGGCGAGAAGGTCGCCGAGGTTTTCTGGGCCGCCAAGATCGGCGGCGGCATCGAGGACTGGTTCGCCTACATGCTGGCGCTGTTCTTCCTGATGTTCCGGCCGCAGGGCCTGTTCGGCGAACGCATCATCGAGAGGGTCTGATCCCGTGATCTACCGCGAAGCCGGCCAGTTCAAGACGAGCTATGCCGCCGACCAGGCGATCTTCCCGATCCTGCAGGACCGGATCGCGCTGTCGATCATCCTTGCCGTCGCCTTCGTCGTGATCCCGCTGACGGCCAGCGACTACTACCTGTCGACGATCCTGATCCCGTTCCTCGTCTTCTCGGTGGCGGCCCTCGGGCTCAACATCCTGACCGGCTATTGCGGCCAGCTCAGCCTGGGCACCGGCGGCTTCATGGCGTGCGGCGCCTATGCGGCCTACAAGCTCGCCACCGCTTTCCCGGAACTCAACATCGTCGTCGTGTTCCTGATGTCGGGCGGCATCACGGCGCTGGTCGGCGTCGCCTTCGGGATCCCCAGCCTGCGCATCAAGGGCTTCTATCTCGCGGTCGCCACGCTCGCGGCCCAGTTCTTCCTGATCTGGCTCTTCACCAAGGTGCCTTGGTTCGTCAACTATTCGCCCTCGGGCGTGATCTCGGCGCCGCCGCGCGCGGTGTTCGGCTGGTTCGTGACCGGCATCGAGGCAACGTCGCAGGCGAAGTATCTCTTCTGTCTCAGCTTCGTGGCGATACTGGCGCTTGTCGCCAAGAACCTCGTGCGCGGGCGCATCGGGCGCGCGTGGATGGCGATCCGCGACATGGACATCGCCGCCGAGATCATCGGCATCCGCCCGCTGCACACCAAGCTGCTCGCCTTCGCGGTCTCGTCGTTCTACTGCGGCGTGGCGGGGGCGCTGTGGGCCTTCATCTACACGAGCTCGGTCGAAGCGCTCGCCTTCGACATCAACCGCTCGTTCCAGATCCTGTTCATGATCATCATCGGGGGCCTCGGCTCCATCCTCGGCTCGTTCCTGGGGGCGGCGTTCATCGTCATGCTGCCGATCTTCCTCAACTCGGTGCCCACGGCCATCGGCGTGCCGCTCTCCACCTCGATGATCGCGCACATGGAGTTCATGATCTTCGGCGGCCTGATCGTGTTCTTCCTGATCGTCGAGCCGCACGGCCTTGCAAGGCTCTGGCAGATCGGCAAGGAGAAGCTGCGGCTCTGGCCCTTCCCGCACTGAGGGGCGGCACCATGCGCGTCCTCGTGCGCGGGATCGGCGACGTCGGCTCGGCCGTGGCGCATGCGCTGCGCGATGCCGGGCACGTCGTGCTGATCCACGACGTGCCCGCCCCCGCCACGCACCGGCGCGCGATGAGCTTCGCCGACGCGATGTTCGACGGCATCGCCACGCTCGACGGAATGACCTGCCGGCGCGTCGACACGGCCGAGGATTTCGCCGGGGGGCTCGTCGCGACCGCCCTGCCCTACGACGGCGTGCGCATCGCGTTCCGGCCCGACGTTCTCGTCGACGCGCGCCTGCGCAAGCGGGCACGGCCGGAAGACATCCGCGGCGAAGCGCCCCTTTCCATCGGTCTCGGACCCGGGTTCGACGCGTGGACGAACTGCCATGTCGCGGTCGAGACGAGCTGGGAGGCGCTGGGCCGCGTCGTGCGCGACGGCCCGACGATGCCCTTGCGCGGCGAGCCCAAGGCGCTGGGCGGGGCCGGGCGCGAGCGGCTTGTCTATGCGCCCGCCGCCGGCACGTTCCGCACGCCGGCGCGCATCGGCGCCCGCGTCGCGGCGGGTGAAGTCGTCGGGTCGGTCGGCACCGCGACCGTCGCGGCCCCGCTTGCCGGGACGATCCGCGGCCTCGTGCGCGACGGCGTGACGGTCGCTGCCGGCACCAAGCTGCTGGAGATCGACCCGCGGCCGGACGCGGTCGTGGCCGGGCTCGGCGAGCGGCCGCGCGCCATCGCGGCCGCCGTGCGGGGGCTTTTGTCATATTGATTTAACGTGACGGCCGGGCGACGGTTCGATATTTCTAGAAATATGAAAATATCGGATGCCGCCGGAAAGCTCGGTGCCCTCGCGCACGATACGCGCCTTGCCGTCTTCCGCCTGCTCGTCGAGGCGGGGCCCGACGGCCTTGCCGCCGGCGACATCGCGCGCCGGCTCGACGTGCCGCCGCCCACCTTGTCGTTCCACCTGCGCGATCTTGCCGATGCGGGCCTTGCCGTGCTGCGGCGCGACGGCCGGTCGCACTTCTATGCGGCCGACTTCGAGGCGATGAACGCGCTGATGGCCTATCTCACCGCCAATTGCTGCGGCAGCCGGCCGGAGCTTTGCGCGCCCGTTCCCTGCGCGCCTGCCGCGAAACCCCGCCGGAAGGAGGCCGTCCGCCCATGACCGACGCGATCAAGAACGTGCTGTTCCTGTGCACGCACAACTCCGCCCGCTCGGTGATGGCCGAAGCGCTGCTGAACCGGCACGGGGCCGGAAAGTTCCGCGCCTTCAGCGCCGGCAGCCAGCCGTCGGGCCGCATCAACCCGACCGTCAAGTCGCTGCTCGACCGGCTCGGCTTCGACACGTCGGACTTCCGCTCGAAGGACTGGAGCGAGTTCGCGAAGCCGGGCGCGCCGGTCATGCACTTCGTCTTCACGGTGTGCGACCAGGCCGCCGGCGAGGTCTGCCCGATCTGGCCGGGCATGCCGATGACGGCGCACTGGGGCTTTCCCGATCCGTCTTCGTTCGAAGGGACCGACGCCGAGAAGGCCGCCTTCACGGCGGACGTCTTCGCGATGATCGAGCGGCGCATCCGCATCTTCGCGAGCCTGCCGCTGGTCACGCTCTCCAGGCTCGAAGTCCAACGGAAGATCGACGAGATGGGCAAGGATACCGTGAAGGCATGAGCGGGCTTGGCGCGCGTGTCGCGGCCGAGGGCGTGGGCACGGCCCTGCTGCTCGCGGCCGTCGTGGGCTCGGGCATCATGGCCGAGCGGCTGTCGGGCGGGAACGTGGCGCTGGCCCTGCTCGCCAACGCGATCGCGACGGCGGGCGTCCTCTACGCGCTGATCGCCACGCTCGGCCCCGTGTCGGGGGCGCATTTCAATCCGCTGGTCACGCTGGCGCTGGCCGCGCGCGGCGATCTCGCGCGCGCCGATGTGCCGGCCTATGTCGCGGCCCAGGTCGCGGGTGGCGTGCTGGGCGTGCTGGTCGCGCACGGCATGTTCGACATGGCGGTCTTCCAGATGGGCGTGAAGGTCCGCTCCGGCGGGCCGCAGTGGCTCGCCGAAGCCGTCGCGACCTTCGGGCTGCTGCTGGTCGTGCTGGTCGCCTCGAAGCGCAACCCGACGCATATTCCGGCGGCGGTCGCCGGCTACATCGCCGGGGCCTACTGGTTCACCGCGTCGACGAGTTTCGCAAACCCGGCCGTCACGCTGGCGCGTTCGCTGACCGACAGCTTCGCGGGCATAAGGCCGGCCGACGCGCCCGGCTTCATGGCAGCACAGGCGGCGGGCGCTTTGCTGGCCTTCGTCCTCGCGCGCCGGCTCTTGCGCTAGCTGCAACCGCAGCCGGTCTTGCCGACGGCCTTGGCCTCGACATCGGCCACGCAGCACGAACCCGAGGCTGCCGGTGCCGGTCCGCCGCAGCAGCCGCCACCGGCCGTCGCGGCGATTTCAACTTCGGTCACTTCGCGCACGGCGACCGAGCACACGCCGGTCTGCGGCAGGTCCAGTTCGACACGCTCGGACGCTTCCTTGTCGCCGGCGAGGGCGGCCGCGATCGAGCGCACCTGTTCGTGGCCCGTGGCGAGCAGGAACGTGGGTGCCCGCCCGTAGCTCTTCATCCCGGCGATGTAGAAGTCCTTGTCCGGGTGCGCCAGCACCGCCGCGCCATGCGGACGGACGGTGCCGCAGGAATGCAGGTTGGGATCGATCAGCGGAGCGAGGGCCGACGGGCATTCGAGCGCGGGATCGAGCGCGACGCGCACCTCGCGCAGCAGGTCGAGATCCGGCCGGAAGCCTGTCGACGCGACGATCCGCTCGACCGAGAGCTTGACGGGCCGGCCGCCGGTGCGCGCGTCGACGGCGATCCGGTCGCCGTCGCGCGCCAGTCGTTCGACGGCGAAGGACCCGATCAGTTCGATGTCGCCGTCCGCAAGCGCTGCCGCAAGCCGCGTGCCGAGCGCACCGCGCTCGGGCAACGCGTCGGCCGCGCCGCCGCCGACCGCGCGCCCGGCGTCCAGACGCCGGATGCCCCAGAGGATGCGCGTGCCGGGATGCGATTTGCGCAGCGACACCAGATCGAGAAGCGCGTTGATGGCCGAATGGCCGCCGCCGACCACGAGCGTCGTCCTGCCTTCGTAGAGCGGCCGGTCGACGCCGCGCACGTCCGGAATGCCGGTGGCGATCGCGGCCGC
>JBIKWI010000203.1:0-5931 GCA_044356395.1 Tagaea sp.
GGAACTGGCGGTGGCGCTGGCCAACCGGCCGCGTCTGCTGCTGATGGACGAGCCGACGGCCGGCATGGCGCCGGGCGAACGGCGCGCGCTGATGGAACTGGTCGCCACGCTGGCGCGCAAGGACGCAATCGGCGTGTTGTTCACCGAGCACGACATGGATGCCGTGTTCGCGCACGCCGACCGGCTGATCGTGCTGGATCGCGGCGAGCTCATCGCCTCGGGCAGCCCCGCGCATGTCCGCGCCGACGCGCGGGTCCGCGCGGTCTATCTCGGATCGCAGGCGCGCTGATGCTCGTCGCCGAAGGAATCGACGGATACTACGGCCGCGCGCAGGTGCTGTTCGGCGTGTCGCTGTCGGTGGCGGCGGGCGAGGTCGTGGCCCTTCTCGGGCGCAACGGGGCCGGCAAGTCCACGACCCTCAAGGCGATCCTGGGGCTCGTGCCGGTCGCCGGCGGAACGGTCGCGTTCGAGGGCACGCGCATCGAACGTCTGGCGCCCTACCGCATCGCGCGGCTGGGGCTCGGCTACGTGCCCGAGGACAGGCGCATCTTCACCGGCCTGACGGTGATGGAGAATCTCGAAGTCGGGCGCCGGGTCGCGCGCGCGGGGACCCGCGCATGGACGCCCGAGCGGCTGTTCGACCTGTTCCCCAACCTGGGCGCCATGCGCGACCGGCCCGGCGGGCGCATGTCGGGCGGCGAGCAGCAGATGCTGACGATCGCGCGCACGCTGATGGGAAATCCGCGCCTTGTCCTGCTCGACGAGCCGTCGGAAGGCCTTGCCCCCGTCATCGTCGAGGAAATGGCGCGCACGATCCGCACGCTGAAGGCCGAGGGGATCTCGGTGCTTCTGTGCGAGCAGAACCTGCATTTCGCCGGGGCGGTCGCCGACCGCGTGCACATCGTCGAGAAAGGCCGCATCCGCTACGGCGGCACGATGGCCGAACTGATGGCGGATGCGTCCGCGCGCGCGGAGTTCCTCGAAATCTAGGCCGCGCGGATCGACCTGAGGAACCCGTCGACGGCATCGCGCAGGGCCGCCGCCTCGGCGCCAAGCTCGCCCGACGTCGCCAGCATGCGGCGTGCCGCCTGGCCGGTCTCGGCGGCCTGCCGGTCGACCTCGCCGATCGTGACGCTGACCGCCTCGGATCCGCGCGCGACCTGCTGGGCGTTGCGCGCGATCTCGCCGGTGGCCGAACGCTGCTGCTCGACCGCGCCCGCGATCGACGCGGCGATGGCGTCGAGCCGCCGGATCGTCTGCGCGAT
Organism: Tagaea sp.; assembly: GCA_044356395.1. Lineage (GTDB taxonomy): Bacteria > Pseudomonadota > Alphaproteobacteria > CACIAM-22H2 > CACIAM-22H2 > Tagaea. Next base: position 1,266 of record JBIKWI010000203.1, read on the forward strand.
TGAGCCGATCTGGCCGACCGCGACGCCGGTGGCGTTCTGCATGCCGGCGATATGTCCGCGGATCTCGTCCGTCGCCCGGGCGGTCGCCTCGGCGAGATGCTTGACCTCACCCGCGACGACGGCGAATCCGGCGCCGGCCTCGCCGGCGCGGGCGGCCTCGATCGAGGCGTTGAGTGCCAGCAGGTTCGTCTGTGCGGCGATCGTCTGGATCAGCGAGACGACGTCGCCGATGCGCCCTGCCGCCGCGGCAAGTTCCTGCACCGCACCGTCGGTATCGCGCGTCTGGGCGACGGCCGTCGCCGCGATGCGGCCCGACTCGCCGGCCTGCCGGCCGATCTCGGCGATCGACGCGGCGAGTTCCTCGGCGGCCGAGGCCACGCTCTGCACGTCCCGGATCGAGTCCTGCGCCGACCCCGACACGACGGCGACGCGCTCGCTCGTCGCCGTCGCCGTGCGCGACAGCTGCCCGGCGGCGCCGACCAGCTCGGTCGCACCGGTCGAGACGTGCTCGACGACGCCGAGGACCGCACCTTCGAACGACCGCGCGAGTTCGAGAAGTTCGCTCCGGCGGGCCGCTTCCGCGCGCTTCTTGGCCTCGTCCTCGTTGCGGCGCAGTTCGCGGTTCTCGCGCGCGTTGTCGCGGAAGACCGCAAGCGCGCGGGTCATTGCGCCGATCTCGTCGTCGCCGGTCGGCGGCAGGCGGGTCTCCAGCGCGCCGTCGGCGATGGCGCGCATCGCGGCGGCGGTGGCGACGACGCGCCCGGCGACATTGCGGCCGATGAGTGCGGCGGCAAGCAGCCCGATCGCGGTCGCCGCGAGGGCACCGCCGACGATCCAGAACCGCGCCTGGTCGCCGAAATCGGCAAGGGCGCGCGCCTGCGCCGCGACGAGGCCGCCGACCTGGCGCGCGACCTCGCCCGACAGGGCGTGCGAATTGGCGATGGCTGCACCGTTGGCGCGCAGGGCGGCGATCAGGCCGGCAAGCTCCTGCCGGAAGAGGGCCGCCGCCTCGCCGATCGCGGCGGCTTCGCCGCGCTGTTCGGGCGGAAGCTGGCGCTGCAGCTGCGCGGTTGCGGCGAAGATGCGGCGCACGGCAAGGGCGGCACTTTCCCCGGCGGCATCACGCCCGGCGTCGGTGTCGGCGTCGATCGCGCGCAGCGTGTCGGCCTGCAGACGCTCCGCACCCGCCACCAGCAGCAGTGCCGTCGCCTGGAGCGACGCGGCCTGCCCGGCGGCGATGCGTGCCGCGTCGGCCTGGGCCACGGCTTCGCCCGACGCCTCGCGCTGGCGCCGTTCGACGACGCCGGCGAAGGTCCGCAGCTGTCGCGATCCTTGATCTGCGGCGCGCGCGTCGCCGTCCGCGATCGCCTGCCGGTAGCGGTTGACGGCATCGGCGATCCGCTCGGCGAGTTCTTCGTCCGGCGTGCCGGCCGTCTGCCGGCGCAGACCGGCCGCGGCGAGGAAGATGGGCCGCAGCGCGGCAAGCGTGCCCGCGCGGTCGCCCGACTCCGCCGCCTTGTTCGCCGCCGCGACGGCGCCGATCAGCTGTTCGGCGGTTGCCGATATCTGGCCGCGTGCGGCCAGTGCCGCTTCGGCCGACTGGAGCTTCGCCTGGGCCGCCTCGCGCACGCTTGCAGCACCTGCAGAGACCTTCTCCGCATTGGCCCCGATCGCGCGGGCAAGATCGCCCAGCGTTGCCGTCGCCTGTCGCGCGCGGGCGCCCGTCGACCCCAGCGTCTCGATCGCCTCGCGCATCGCGGCGACGTTCGCGAGCGCGCTTTGCGCGTCGCCGGGGGCGAGTGCTCCAAGCTCCCGTTCGACCGTTCCCGCGGCGAGCAGGGCGCGCGCTTCGGTGATGTCGCTTTCCTCGCCACGCAGCGCATGGCGCATCAGCGCGCCGTTGGTGCCCGCCATCCGGTAGCGCAGGGACTGGGCCGCATCGTTGCGGGCCGCCGCATCGGAATAGGTGTCGACGGCGGCGTATCCGATGAAACCGACGATCGACGAAAGCGCGATGACGGCGACGAAGCCCAGGCTGATCCGCAAGGCGATGCGCATTTCTAAGGTCCCGTATCGATGATTGTATGACGTCGCGTTAACTGCAAATTTACATTGCGGATCGTATACATCGCGTTAACAGCGTTGATCGAACTACAAACAGCGAATGACCGGAGATGAAGATGCGCAAACTCGTCCTGCTCGCCCTCGCGACCGCCGGCCTGGCGCTCGCGGCACTGCCCATGCCGGCGGCGCACGCCAACGATTTCGACAAGCAGATGCGCGCGTACTACGACGCGAAGATCAAGCCGCTGCTGGCCGATCCCGAAGTGGTGGCGCTCGTCAAGGCGCAGAACGCAAAACACGCCGACCTCGACGCCGCGAAGATCGACGTTCTCGACAAGCAGTGGCGGGCCGAGGCGAAAGCCGGCGGCAAGGGGCCGCTGGTCGAGGATCTGCTGGGCCGTCCGCTGTCGGCCAAGCTGAAGGCCTTCAAGCAGTCCAGCGGCGGCATGGTCGTCGAGCTGTTCTTGATGGACAACAAGGGCCTGAACGTCGCGCAGGCCGACATCACGTCGGACTACATGCAGGGCGACGAGGCGAAATGGCAGAAGACCTTCCAGATCGGGCCGTCGGCCGTGTTCGTCGACGACGTCGATTTCGACGAAAGCAGCAAGGCCTTCATCGCGCAGATCAGCGGCACGATCGTCGACCCGGCCGACGGCAAGCCGATCGGTGCCGTGACCGTCGGCCTCGCCGTCGAGAAGCTGCCCTAGCTCTTCGGCCTAGTGGAGCGTCATCAGGCTCGCGTTGAGGCGGAACTCGGCGGGCCTGATGAGCTCGCAGTGCGCCACGCGGACCTTGAAGAGCTTGCCGTCGAGATTGCGCTCCCAGAAATCGAGGAACTTCTTGAGCACCGGAAATTCCGGGGCGACGTCGAGGTCCTGCCAGAGATATGTCTGCAGGAAGGCCGGATGGTCGGGCATCCGGTAAAGGATCTCGGCGGTGGTAATCCGATAGTCCGCCAGTTGGCGCTCGAAGTCGGACATGTGCTGCACACCCTCCCTTCGCTTGCTTGCCGGACCGATCCGGCACGCCTAGCGTCTCGCAAGGAACGTGCCGATTTCAACTGTTATTCCAGAGTGTTAGCAGCCTCCCGCGGCGAGTGCTGCCAAACCCCTTGACGGCTTTTTCCGATTTCCCTATCTCGCTGGCACTCGCTTCGGGCGAGTGCCAATTCAAACGGGAGACACGCACCCATGAAGTTCAAGCCTCTCCATGACCGCGTTCTCGTCCGCCGGATCGACGAAGTCTCGAAGACCGCGGGCGGAATCATCATCCCTGACACCGCCAAGGAAAAGCCGATGGAGGCGCAGGTCGTCGCCGTGGGCCCCGGTGCGCGCAACGAGAAGGGCGAACTGGTCGCCATGTCGGTCAAGGCCGGCGACCGCGTCCTGTTCGGCAAGTGGTCGGGCACGGAAGTGAAGATCGACGGCGAAGATCTCCTGATCATGAAGGAGAGCGACATTCTCGGCACGCTGGAAGGCGCTGCCGCACCGGCCAAGAAGGCCGCCTGATCCAATCGAAGAGGGAATACGAAGATGGCAGCCAAGGACGTTAGGTTTTCCGGCGACGCGCGCGCGCGCATGCTGCGCGGCGTCGACATTCTCGCCGACGCGGTGAAGGTCACGCTGGGCCCCAAGGGCCGCAACGTGGTCATCGAGAAGTCGTTCGGCTCCCCGCGCATCACCAAGGACGGCGTGACCGTCGCCAAGGAAGTTGAGCTTGCCGACAAGTTCGAGAACATGGGCGCCCAGATGGTGCGCGAAGTGGCCTCGAAGACCAACGATGCGGCCGGCGACGGCACGACGACGGCGACCGTTCTCGCCCAGGCGATCGTGCGCGAGGGTGCGAAGTCGGTCGCGGCCGGCATGAACCCGATGGACCTCAAGCGCGGCATCGACCTTGCGGTCGAGAAGGTCGTCGAGGACCTCAAGAAGCGCACGAAGAAGATCACGACGGACGCCGAAGTCGCCCAGGTCGGCACCATCTCGGCCAACGGCGAGCGCGAGATCGGCGAGATGATCGCCAAGGCGATGCAGAAGGTCGGCAAGGAAGGCGTGATCACGGTCGAGGAGGCCAAGAGCCTCGAGACCGAGCTCGACGTCGTCGAGGGCATGCAGTTCGACCGCGGCTACCTCTCGCCGTACTTCGTGACGAACGCCGACAAGATGACGGCGGAACTCGAGGATCCCTACATCCTGATCCACGAGAAGAAGCTGACCGGCCTGCAGCCGCTCCTCCCCGTGCTCGAGGCCGTCGTCCAGACGGGCAAGCCGCTGCTGATCGTCGCCGAGGAAGTCGAGGGCGAAGCACTCGCCACGCTCGTCGTCAACAAGCTGCGCGGCGGCCTGAAGATCGCCGCCGTCAAGGCGCCGGGCTTCGGCGACCGCCGCAAGGCGATGCTCGAGGACATCGCGATCCTGACCAGCGGCCAGGTCATCTCGGAAGACCTCGGCATCAAGCTCGAGAACGTCACGCTCGACATGCTCGGCCGCGCCAAGAAGGTGCGCATCGACAAGGACAACACCACGATCGTCGACGGCTCGGGCAAGAAGAAGGACATCGAGGCCCGCGTCGCGCAGATCAAGGCGCAGATCGAGGAGAC
>JBIKWI010000047.1:0-20080 GCA_044356395.1 Tagaea sp.
CGCCGTCGATCGCCTTGTGCGCCTCGGCCACGACCGCCTCGGGTGCGGACCGGTGCCCCTCGCCGAACCACAAGGGGATAAGCCCCTTCTGGTCCATCGAATCCTTCGAGACTTCGCGGATCAGCGACCCCAGCAGGGCGGACGATTTCGGACGCAGCGGATAGGCGGGCATGGTGGCTCCGGGACGAAAGAATGGACCTGTTTTATAGGGGGCGCCCGGGCCGGGCACCACCCCTCACGGCGCCTTGTCGCGTGGCACGCCTTCGCTCGTCTCGCTGCCGGGGCGGTATTTGTAGACGCCCTCGCCGGTCGCCACGAGCTTGCCCTCGTCGTCGACGATTTCCATTGTCGCGAAGAAGATCGACTTGCCGCCGGCGCGCGCGCGGCCCGTCGTCACCAGCCGGCGGCCCAGCCGGCCGGGCGACACGAACTGCGTGTTCAGCGACAGCGTGGACGCCCGCCGGATGCGCTCGCGGTGCGGGCACCAGCAGCCTGCGAATCCGCCGGCGGCATCGATCAGCGTGGCGATGACGCCGCCGTGCGCGATGCCCGAGCGGTTGCGGTGCTTTTCGGAGAGCGTCAGGTCGAGCTCGACATAGCCGTCGCGCCACGCGATCGGGCTGTAGCCCACGTGATCGCGGAACACGCTGTGGTCGTCGTCCCACATCCATTTCGGCACGTCGTTCATGATGCGAGGGCAGCGTAGACCGGCTTCCGCCTGCCGTCTATAACTGGCGCCCGGTCAACAAGGCGGGCGGAAACGATGGCATCGAAGGCGCGCAGCGGCGGGCGGATCCTGGTCGACCAGCTGCTGGTCCACGGCACCGACATGGCGTTCTGCGTGCCGGGCGAAAGCTATCTCGAAGTGCTCGACGCGCTCCACGACAGCCCGTCGATCAAGCTCGTCAATTCGCGCCACGAGGCGGGGGCGGCCAACATGGCCGACGCCTACGGCAAGCTCACCGGCAAGCCGGGGATCGCTCTGGTCACGCGCGGGCCCGGGGCGTGCCAGGCGGCCGTCGGCGTCCACACGGCCTTCCAGGACTCCACGCCGATGATCCTGCTCGTCGGCCAGGTCGGGCGCGACATGATGGACCGCGAGGCGTTCCAGGAGATCGACTACCGCCAGATGTTCGGCCCCGTCGCCAAGTGGGCCGCCCAGATCGACCTGGCCGAACGCATCCCGGAATACATGGCCCGCGCCTTCCACGTCGCCACGTCGGGCCGCCCCGGCCCGGTCGTGCTCGCGTTGCCCGAGGACATGCTGACCGATACGGTGACGGTCGCCGACGCCGACCCGTACCGCCCGTTGCGCCCGGCTCCGGCGGCCGGCGACGTCGAGCGCGTGCTCGAGATGGTGGCGAAGGCCAAGCGTCCGCTCGCGATCGTCGGCGGGCCGGGCTGGACCGACGAAGGCGCGCTGGCCTTCCGGAAATTCGCCGAGGCCAACGACATCGCCGTCGCCGCCGGCTTCCGGCGCATCGACGCATTCGCCAACGACAGCCGCTGCTATGTCGGCGAATACGGCACGTCGAGCCCTGCCGCGCTCATCAAGCGCGCCAAGGAGGCCGACCTGCTGCTGGTCGTCGGCGCGCGGCTGGGCGAGATGACGACGCAAGGCTACACGCTGCTCGACCCGCCGCGCTCGCGCCAGAAGCTGGTCCACATCCACGCTTCGGCCGAAGAGCCCGGCCACGTCTACAACGCCGATCTCGCGATCCAGTCCAACGCCTCGCTGTTCGCGCAGGCGGCGGCGAAGGCGAAGCCGCTGGCCGACCGGCCGTGGGCCGGCTGGACGAAGGAAGCCCGATCCGAGTACGAGGCGAACTTCACGCCCACGCCCTATAACGGCCCGCTCGACATGGGCAAGGCGCTGCGCGCACTCGCCGCCGAACTGCCCGACGCCTTCACGCTGACGGTCGATGCCGGCAACCACACCGGCTGGCCGCACCGCTATCTCGCCTACAGCCGCCCGGCGCGCTTCGTCGGGCCGACATCGGGGGCGATGGGCTATTCGGTGCCGGCGGCGGTCGCGGCCTCGCTCGTCCATCCGGGCCGGCTCGTCATCGGCTGCGTGGGCGACGGCGGCTTCATGATGTCGGGCCAGGAGATCGCCTCGGCCCTCCAGCATGGCGGGGCACCGGTCATCCTCGTGTTCAACAACCGCATCTACGGCACGATCCGCATGCATCAGGAGCGCGAGCATCCCGGCCGCGTCGTCGGCACCGATCTGGTCAACCCCGATTTCGCGGCGTTCGCGCGCGCGTTGGGCTGCCACGGCGAGACTGTCGAGAAGACCGACGATTTCATGCCCGCCTTCCGGCGCGCGGTCGCGTCGAAGAAGCCCGCGGTGATCGAGCTTCGCACCGACCCCGAACTCATCACCACGCGCACGACCATTTCCGCGATCCGCGAGGCGGCCCTCAAACGACAGGCAGAGGCGGCGAAATAGCAATGTCCGACATCGAAATCGCCCGCAAGGCGAAGCTCGCATCCCTTTCCGTCGTGGCGGCGAAGCTCGGCATTCCCGATTCCGCGCTCGAGTTCTACGGCAAGGCCAAGGCCAAGATCGATCTTGCCGCCCTGCCGAAATCGAAGGGGCGCGGCAAGCTCATCCTCGTCACCGCGATCAACCCGACCAAGGCGGGCGAAGGCAAGACGACGACGACCATCGGGCTCGGCGACGCGCTCAACCGCATCGGCAAGCGCACGGCGATCTGCCTGCGCGAACCCTCGCTGGGTCCCTGCTTCGGCATGAAGGGCGGGGCCACCGGCGGCGGCATGGCGCAGATCGTGCCGATGGCCGACATCAACCTGCATTTCACCGGCGACATCCACGCCATCGGCACGGCGCACAACCTGCTTGCGGCCCTCGTCGACAACCACGCCTATTGGGGCAAGTCGCCCGCGATCGACCCGCGTCGCGTGACGTGGCCGCGCGTGATGGACATGAACGACCGCGCGTTGCGCGACATCGTCGTGGGCATGGGAACAGGCAACGGCTTCATGCGCCAGACGCGCTTCGACATCACGACCGCATCCGAAGTGATGGCGATCCTGTGCCTGGCGAAGGACGCCAAGGACCTCGAAGCCCGTCTTTCGCGCATCGTCGTCGCCGACCAGAAGGACGGGACGCGCATTACCGCGGTCGACCTGAAGGCGTCGGGTGCCATGGCGGCGATCCTCAAAGACGCCATCAAGCCCAACCTCGTCCAGACGCTCGAGAACAACCCGGTCTTCGTGCATGGCGGGCCGTTCGCCAACATCGCGCATGGCTGCAACTCGGTGCTGGCGACGACGACGGCCCTCGAGCTTGCCGACTATACGGTGACCGAAGCCGGCTTCGGCGCCGACCTCGGCGCGGAGAAGTTCCTCGACATCAAGTGCCGGCAGGCGGGGCTTTCACCCGATCTCGCCGTGGTCGTCGCGACCGTGCGCGCATTGAAGCTGCAGGGCGGTGCGGACGCGAAGACGCTCGGCACCGAGGACGTGGCCGCCGTCGAGCGCGGTCTTTCGAACCTGACGCGCCACGTGGAGAACCTGCGCAAGTTCGGCCTGCCCGTGCTCGTCGCGATCAACGCCTTCACGACCGATACCGACGCCGAATGGACCGCCATCGAGAAGGCGTGTGCGGCCGTCGGCACGAAGGCGATCCGCGCGCGCCACTGGGCCGAGGGCGGCAAGGGGGCCGAGGAACTCGCGCGCGCCGCCGTCGACACCATCGCGAAGGGCGAGGCGAAGTATGCGCCGCTCTATCCCGACGACATGAAGCTCAGGACCAAGATCGAGACGATCGCGCGCGAGATCTACCGTGCGGGTTCCGTCAGCTTCGCCCCTGCCGCGGCAAAGCGGCTTGCGGCCCTCGAAGAGGCCGGCTTCGGCAAGTTGCCGGTCTGCATGGCCAAGACGCAGTATTCCTTCGCCGCCGATCCCGGCCTCAAGGGCGCACCCAGCGGCCACGACGTGCCGGTGCGCGAGATCCGCCTGTCGGCCGGTGCGGGCTTCGTCGTGGCGCTGGCAGGCGACGTGATGACGATGCCGGGCCTGCCGCGCGTTCCGGCCGCCGAGGCCATCGGGCTCGACGCATCGGGCGAGATCGACGGGATCTTCTAGGTGGCCGCATCGCGCCTGCGGCCGATCCTCTATTTCATCGCGGCGATGGCGCTGTTCGTGTCGATGGACGCGATCAACAAGACGCTGTCGCAGACCTACGCCGTGCCGCAGATCATGGCGATCCGCTTCGCCCTTTTCGTGGCGATCGGCTGCCTGATCGCGCGCCGGGGCCCGTGGCTGGTGCTCAAGAGCCGTGCACCCTGGTGGCAGGCGCTGCGCACGGTCGTGCTGCTGCTCGAAATGGCGACGTTCGTGCTTTCGGTCCGCTACCTGCCGCTGGCCGACGTGCACGCGGTCGCCGCCGCCGCCCCGCTGATCACGACGGCACTGGCCCACTTCTTCCTGAAGGAGCGGGTCGATCTCGTCGGCTGGCTGCTGGTCGCCGGCGGCATGGCCGGTGCCCTGCTCGTCGTTGGCCCCGCCTTCGAGCATTTTGGCCCGTCGATGTGGCTCGCCGTCGCCGCCACGCTGACATGGGGCGTCTATCAGGTGCTGACCCGCATCGTCGGCCAGCTCGACTCGACCGACGTGACGACGCTGCACACGCCCATCGTCGGGCTCGTGCTGCTGGGCACGATGGCGTTCTTTGACTGGCGGTGGCCCGATGCGACGGGCTGGGTGCTGCTGTTGATCGGCGGCGTGATGGGAGCCGCCGCGCACATCTTCATCGTGCGCGCGCTGGCCCTCATGCCCGCAAGCGACCTGCAGCCCTACAACTATTTCATGCTCGTGTTCGCGACCGTGCTGGGTGCCGCGATCTACGGCGACATCCCCGGCTTCTGGACCTGGACGGGTGCCGCCGTCGTCGTCGCGTGCGGACTGGTCGCGATGCGGCGGAGTGCCAGGCGGGCCTAACCCTGCCAGAACGCCTTGTCCGCCTCGCGCGCGACATCGCACGCCGAAAGCCCGACATCCGCACGCATACGGTCGGTCATTTCGGCGAGGTGCCTGCGTTCGCGCGCGCGTTCCTGCCAGGTCCACAGGCAGCGCGCCATCGCCAGCAGCAGCTTGCGGATGCGCGCGTGTAGGCTTTCGCCCGTCGCCGTCGTCGTGAGTGTCGCTTGCATGATCGTCCTCCATCGCTTCGATGGAGGGAAAGCTATCGCGCGGCGCTGCGCGGAAGTTTCGCTGCCGGCCGAAGGAACGCGTCGAACGCGGCCTCGCCGGCTTGCGTGAAGCGGATCGCGCGGTTGGCCCTGTCGGCCTTCGCCCAGCCCCGCGCGACCATCATCGCCATCAATGCCGCCCCCAGCGATCCCGCCAGATGCGGGCGCCGTTCGCTCCAGTCGAAGCAGGCCCGGCACAGCGGCCGGCGGCGGGATTCCAGATCCGCCATGTCGATGCCAAGTGCCGCAAAGCGCATCCGGCCGGCGTCGCTCGACACGAGCCCGTCCGGCCCATGCACGATGTCGCCGTTGCGAATCAGGGCGTCGAACAGCGCCACGCCGCGCGCGCCGGCCAGGTGGTCGTAGCAGCGGCGTGCCTCGCGCATCGCCTCGTCGCGCGGGCCGGGGCGCGCGCGCAGGCGGCCGGTGCGCGCGGCCAGCACGTCGAGCGTTTCCAGTGCTTCGGCCACGTCCGGGCCGGCGATGCGGTAGTAGCGGTGGCGGCCCTGCACCTCGACGAGCAGCAGGCCCGCACCCACGAGGCGCGCCAGATGCCCGCTCGCGGTCTGCGGCGTCACACCCGCTTCCGCAGCAAGCTCGCCCGCCGTCAGGGCCGTGCCGGCCATCAGCGCGGAAAGCATGTTCGCGCGCGCCGGATCGCCGATCAAGGCGGCGAGCCCCGCGATGTCGGGACCTTCCTTCATGGCCGGAAACCTAGCAGAAATTCCGCGCACACGTTTCGGCGGACGCCGAAGCGTCGTCACGCCTTCAGCAGCGCCTCGCACTCGGCCGCCCTTATGTCCCACCGGTAATTGGCGGTGACCCAGTCGACCTGCAGGCGCAGGCGCGCGTCCAGCGCCGGGTTGTCGGCGGCGAACGCCTCGGCGATGGCGCTGGCCGCGTTCACGTAGGCGTCGGGGTCGATGTTGTTGCCCACGACGGGGGCGAGGATGCCGTGCTCGCCGACCGTCTCGGGCAACGCGCCAAGCGCGGTCGTTACGACCACGCAGCCTGCCGCCATCGCCTCCATCACCGCGATCGACGAGGTTTCCGACGCGACGTTGGGATAGAACAGCAGCAGCGATTTCTTCAGCGCGTCGGCAAGCGTGCCTTGCGGCACGTTGCCGTGATAGACGACGCCCGGCGACGTCTTCGCTTCGGTCGCCAGCAGCATCCAGCTCGTCTGGTGGCGGAACAGGTTGTTGGGCGGGTAGAAATCGAAGCTCGAGAACACATCGAGCACCAGCTCGGGCCGCCGGGCGCGCAGCGTCTTGAAGAAGGCGAGCGCCTGCTTGAGGCCCTTGTACGGCACCGACGTGAACGCCGCGCGCGACTTCTTGTGCGCAACCACGCTCTCGCCCGGCCTGAACAGCGTCTCGAAGCGCGGGCCGATGGCGTTGCGCAGCACGTCGATCCGGTCGCGGTCCACGCCGTGCGCCACATAGTTCGCCTTGTGCCAGTTCGACACGCACACGATCCGGTCGCGCGGATGGGAAAGGGCCTTGAGCGCCGCCTCCTCCTCGGTCCCCGGCACGAACACGTTGTGCTGCCAGGCCCAGATCGGCGTGTCGCCGTGGGCGCCGCGCAAGGGGGCCACATGGTCGGCGGCGGAGGTCAGGAAGATCGCGTCGAAGCTGCCGGGCAGGCTGCCGGTCCAGCGCTCCTGCACCAGCCCGCGCCGGGCGCCGGGGCGCGTGGTTCCGGTGAACATCGCCACGTCGTGGCCGCGGGCGGACATCGCCAGCGCCAGATACACCTGTGCCGATTCCGAGCCCGGCAGCGGGGCCTCGAACGGCGTGTCGACATCGTAGTCGTGCGCGAGGTTCGGGTTGACGAAGGCGATCTTCATGCCCGGCCTTGATAGCGCGAAGGCGCGCACCCCGCTACAGTCGCGTTCGAGGAGAACGCGGCCATGGCCCTGCATTTCACCACGGAAGAATTCGCCGCCCGCCGGGCGCGCGCAGCTGCATCCCTTCAGGCACGCGGCCTCGACGGGTTGCTGATGTTCCGGCAGGAAAGCATGTACTACCTGACCGGCTACGACAGTTTCGGCTACGTGTTCTTCCAGTGCCTCTATCTGGGGGCCGACGGGCGCACGATGCTGCTGACGCGCGCCCCCGACCTGCGCCAGGCGCGGCACACCTCCACGCTCGACGACATCCGCATCTGGGTCGACCGCGACGGGGCGGAACCAGCGCGCGAGCTTCGCGAGATCCTCGCCGGCTTCGGCCTTGCGGGCAAGAAGCTGGGGGCGGAGTACGACGCCTACGGCCTCACGCATGCCAACGGACGGCGGCTGGAAGCGGCATTTGCCGGCTTCGCCACGCTGGTCGACGCCTCCGACCTCGTCACGAAGCTGCGCGTGGTGAAGTCGCCCGCAGAGATCGCGCATGTGCGCCGGGCGGGCGAGCTTGCCGACCTGGCGCTGGATGCCGCCCACGCGACGATCGCGCCGGGTGCCTTCGAGGGCGACATCCTCGCGGCCATGCACGGGGCCATCTATCGCGGCGGCGGCGACGATCCGGCCAACGAGTTCATCATCGGCTCGGGGCGCGACGCGCTGCTGTGCCGGTATTTCAGCGGGCGCAAGCATCTGGCGGACCAGGACCAGATCACGCTGGAATTCGCCGGTGTCCACCGCCACTACCATGCGTGCCTGATGCGCACGGTGCCGGTGGGCCGCGTGGGCGACCTGCACAAGCGCATGCACGCCGTCTGCCTCGAAGCGTTCGACGCGTGCCGGGGCGCACTCAAGCCCGGCGAGCCGGTCGGCAAGGTGTTCGACGCCTATGCGCGCGTCTGCGACGCGGCGGGCATGAGCGCCCACCGGCTCAACGCCTGCGGCTATTCGCTGGGCACCACCTTCGCGCCCAACTGGATGGACTGGCCGATGTTCTATGCCGGCAATCCGGTCGTCGCGGAGCCGGGCATGGTCTTCTTCCTGCACATGATCCTGATGGACTCGATGACCGGGACCGCGATGTGCCCGGGCGCAAGCGTGCTCGTCACCGAAGGTGGCAACGAAATGCTTTCGGCACGGGCACTCGACCTCGTCGCGCGCTAGACTGGTGCCCATGCCGTCCCTCGATCCGCGCTCGGTCATCTTCGTCCTGCTCGTCGTCACGACCGGCCTTGCCGTCCAGCTCGCGCTGACGGCCCTGCGCCGGCGCGGCGAACGTGCCCTGCGCTGGTGGGTGGCGGCCGCCCTGCTCGGCATCTGCGGCATACTGCTGATCCTCGGGCGCGGCGCCCTGCCCGACTGGATGTCGATCTGGCTCGCCAACACGACGATCGCGGCGACCTACATCACGATCTGGCTGGGCCTGCGCGTGTTCGACGGGCGGCCGGTGCCGTGGCGCGCGGCGGGTGCGCTGTTCGGCACCTTCGCCTTGCTGTTCGGCGCCATGTTCCTTTCCGGGGCCGGCCTGCCGGCGCGCATCCAGTTCATCTCGGTCTACATGTCGGGGCTGTGCTTCCTCGTCGTGCACGACCTAGCCGCGGAACGCTCGCTGCCCTCGCGCCTGTTCGCGGCAGCCCTGCTGGGCACCCAGGCCACGCTCTTCTTCCTGCGCGCGGTCGTGACGACGTTCTTCCCGCCGGGTGCCGATTTCATGACGCCCGACACGGTCCAGGTCGCCTTCCTCGTTCTGCAGGCGGTCTTTGCCCCCTTGTGGATCGTGGCGCTGCTGGCAATGACCGGCGAACGCGCGCAGGCGCGCCTCGCCGCTTCGCTCGCCGAGCAGCAGCGCGCGAGCGAGGCCAAGTCAGAGTTCCTGCGCCGCCTCGCGCACGAGGTCCGCACGCCGCTGGGCGCGGTCACCGGCTTCGCGGACCTGCTGCGCGAGACCTCGCGCGACGCCACGACGCGCACGCAGGCCGGCTACATCCTGTCGGCCGCGTCGCACGTCGTGGCGCTGAGCGACGAGCTGCTCGATCTCGCGCGCATCGAGGCGGGCAAGGTCGCCATCGAGCCGCGCGAAGTCGACGTGGCCCGCACGGTCGACGAGGCGCTGTCCATGCTGCGCGGCACCTTCGACGCGCGGCGCATCCGCGTGGCGCTGCACACACCAGCCCCCGTGCGCCTGTCCGCCGATCCGCGCCATCTGCGCCAGATCCTGCTCAACGTGCTGGGCAACGCCGCGAAGTTCGGGCGCGAGGACGGTCATGTGGAGCTGCGCCTGTGGGCCGACACGGCCGGTGCTCATATCTCGATCGCCGACGACGGTCCGGGCATCGCGTCCGCCGATCCCGCGGCCCTGTTCGAGCCCTTCGCGCGCGGCGAGGGGACGGCAGGCGTGGAGGGCAGCGGCCTCGGCCTGCCGATCGTGAAGGGACTGGTCGAGGCGCATGGCGGCCGCGTCGAGATCGAGAGCGCGCCCGCGCGCGGCACGACGATCCGCCTGCACTTCCCGGCAAGCCGGGTGCTGTAGCGGGAATCCGGCCCGGACGCGAAAGGGCCTACCGCTTCTTCTTCAGGTACGTCACATGCCCCATCTTGCGGCCGGGCCGCGCTTCGGCCTTGCCGTAGAGATGCAGGATCGCGCGCCTGTCGGCGAGCAGCCCGGGGACCGCGTCCACGTCGTCGCCGATCAGGTTCTTCATCGTCGCGTCCGAATGGCGCACGGGATCGCCCAGCGGCAGGCCGGCGATGGCGCGCACGAGCTGGTCGAACTGGCTGGCCGGGCACGCGTCGATCGTCCAGTGGCCGGAATTGTGCGGCCGCGGCGCCAGTTCGTTGACGAGCAGCTCGCCCTTGCGCGTGCGGAACATCTCGACCGCCAGCACGCCGACGAGGCCGAGCTTCTCCGCGATGTGCAGCGTCATCGCCTCCGCCTCGCGGCGCATCGCGGGCGGCAGCTTCGCGGGCGCCAGCGTCACGTCGAGGATATGGTGCCTGTGCCGGTTCTCGACCGGCACGTAGCACGCGGCCCCCGACGCGCCGCGCGCGACCACAACCGACAGCTCGCTGCGGAAATCGACGAAGCCTTCGAGGATGCCCGGCGTGCCCTTCAGCACCGCGAACGCGGCCGCGAGATCGTCGTGCTTGCCGATCTTGACCTGGCCCTTGCCGTCGTAGCCCATGCGCGCGGTCTTGAGCACGCAGGGCCGGCCGAGAGCGGCGATGCCACGTTCGAGATCGCGCGGCGTGCGCACGCTCGTCCAGGGTGCCGTCGAAACGCCGATGCGGTTGAGGAAGGATTTTTCGAGGATGCGGTCCTGGCAGGTCCCCAGCACCCTGGCCGACGGGTGGAGCGGCGCATGTCCCGCCTTCGCGACGGCAGCCACGCCCTCGACCGGAATGTTCTCGAATTCGTACGTGACGACGTCGCATGCCTTGAAGAACTTCGTCAGCGCCTTTGCGTCGCGATAGTCGGCGACGGTCGCTTCCGTGCAGACCTGCTCGGCCGGCGAATCCTTCTCCGGCCCGAAGCAGTGCGTGCGCAAGCCGAGGCGGGCGGCGGCAAGTGCCGTCATCCGGCCGAGCTGGCCATTGCCGAGGATTCCGATGGTGGATCCGGGCCGGAGGCGGCGCACGCTCACTTGCGGGCCTTCTTTCCGGCGACGGGTGCGGGCACGTCCACGGGCTTGCGCGCGATCTTGGCGGTCTGTGCCGCCCGGAACGCATCCAGTGCCTTGGCCACCTTGGCGTCCGAAAGCGCCACGACCGCGGCGGCCAGAAGGCCGGCGTTCGTCGCCCCCGCCTTGCCGATGGCAAGCGTGCCCACCGGGATCCCGGCGGGCATCTGCGCGATCGACAGCAGCGAATCGAGGCCCTTCAGCGAGCGCGATTCGACCGGCACGCCGAATACCGGCAGGCGCGTCATCGCCGCCGCCATGCCCGGCAGGTGGGCCGCCCCGCCGGCACCGGCCACGATGCAGGAGAGGCCGCGCCCGACCGCCTTTTTCGCATATTGGTAAAGACGGTCGGGCGTCCGGTGCGCCGACACGATGCGCGTCTCGAACGCGACGCCCAGGTCGCGCAGGATATCCGCCGCATGGCGCATGGTTTCCCAGTCCGACTGGCTGCCCATGATGATGCCGACGAGGGGCTTTTTCGCCATGTAACGCGCTCTCCCGAGAGGCCGGCCGGAGCCGGAAAGGGGCGGAGTATAGGCGAGGCGCTCGGCGTGCGGAAAGGGCCGCTGCGCCTTCGCATTCAACCCGCCAAAACCCGGCCGGTCTGTGCTATGGCTCGTCGCGAGGACGTACCCCGTTCCGGTACCGGATGAAGATCGGCGACACGAACCGCATCATCGGCCCAGCGACCGCCGCACCCGTGCGCAAGACGGATGCGGCCGGCCGCGCGCAGGGTCCTTCGCCGGCACCCATGTCGGGCGGGATGCGCACGCCCAAGGATATCGCCCAGGTGATGGGCATCCCCGAGGCCGAGTTCACGCCCAAGGTGCGCGACGCGATCATGCGGCTGATGGCCGAGGTCGACAAGGCGCGGCGCGAGGCGGCACAGGCCCAGTCGCGTGCGGCCCATCTCGAGCGGCTTGCCGACCAGGACAGCCTGGTGCCCGTGTTCAACCGGCGCGCCTTCGTGCGCGAACTCGGGCGCATGCAGGCTTTCGCCGAGCGCTACGACCAGCCGTCGAGCCTCGTCTATTTCGACGCCAACGGCCTCAAGCAGGTCAACGACACGCACGGCCACGCGGCGGGCGATGCGCTGCTGGCGCACATCGCGCGCGTGCTCGTGCAGAACGTGCGCGACACCGACGTGGTCGGAAGGCTGGGCGGCGACGAGTTCGGCATCATCCTCACCTACACCGACAAGCCGGTCGCCGACGAAAAGGCCGCACTGCTCGCCCAGCGCGTGCAGGAAAGCGAGCTCGACTGGCGCGGCGTGGCGATCAAGCCGTCGGTCGCGTGGGGCGTCTACACCTTCCGGGGCGGCGACGACATCGCGCGGCTGCTGGAAAGCGCCGACCGCGAGATGTACGAGCGCAAGAAAAACAGCCGGCCGCGGATGCCCTGACGGGCCTCAAGCGATGATGTCGGGCAGGAGCTGGCTTTCGAGGCGGGCGATCTGGTCTTTCAGCGCCAGCTTGCGCTTCTTCAGCCGCTGGACCTGCAGCATGTCGACGGTTCCGCTGTGGACCAGCCGCGCGATCACGTCGTCGAGGTCGCGGTGCTCGCTCTGCAATTCCGCGATCTGGCGGCGGATCGTTTCGAAAACGGGATCGTCCATCGACGCCGGTGCTTTTTCGGAAGACAGGAGCGAGGTTGAAGCATGCGCAGCCTAGCAGCAAAGGACGGCAGGCGGAACCGAGCCCTGTGGGGCTTCGCGACGGCGCTTTACGACCAGCCGGGGGTGGCGCCGACATGCCTTGCCCTGCAGGACCGCTACGGCGCCGACATACCGCTGCTGCTTGCGGCGATCTGGCACGGCGAGACCGGCCGGGGGCGGCTCGCGCGCGGCCAGGTCGGCGACTGGCGGAGCTGCGCGCGGCTGTGGCGGAGTGCCGCGATCGCGCCCTTGCGCGCCGTGCGGACGGCCATTCGCCCGGCGGCCAAGGCCGATGCGGCCATCGACAGGCTGCGCAAGGCCGTTCTCGCGGCCGAGCTTGCCGCCGAGCGGCTGCTGCTGCGCGATCTCGAAACGCTGGCGCGCCCGCAGGCCGCGACGGATCCGCGCACCCAACGCGCCGACGCGCGGTTCAATGCCGGACTGTTCGTGCGCGACCCGCGCGCACGTACGGAGTTAACGAAATTATTTTCGGCGCTCGGCCCATCGCCGTGAAATCAAAGGCCTGACCGAAGGGGCTGTCCTTAATTTCCATCTATGAATGTAGTCTGGCAGCCAGCCGCCGCTTGCAGGGGTCCGACGACAGGCATAGGCTTTTCGGACGACCCAGAACGAAGGAGGTTTCGGCAATGCCAAAATCCGATCGCGTCAGGTCCCTGCAAGCAAAACACGCCAAACTCGAACGCGACCTCAGCCACGAGGAATCCCGGCCCGCACCCGACGCGCCGATTGTGGCCACCCTCAAGAAAGAAAAACTCAGGATCAAGGACGAGCTCGCCCGAATGTCGGGCTAGCGCCGCCCTTCGCACGCGACCCGCCGGCCGGCAGCGCGCGACGCGCTTTCAGGCCGGCGGCAGGCGCCGCTTGGCGTAGCTCACGAGCATGTTGCCGAGCACGTCGAGGAACGGGTCGCCGGATTTCAGCAGTCCTGACATCGTCACCGTCGCCATCAGCGCCTGCACGCGGCTCGCCTTGTCGCCGAGCGGCGGGCGCACTTCCATCGGGATCGGCTTCGTCCAGACGGGCGTCTCGCGCACGAACGCGGCGAACAGGTCGAAGATGTCGCGCTGGCTGCTGCTCAGCCCCTTGAGCTTGATGAGGAAGCGCGACCGGTCGACGATGACGAGTTCGGTTTCCACCTTCGCGCGGGCCGTGGCCATGCGCGGCGCGTTGTCGAGCAGGGCGAGTTCCCCGAACATCATGCCCGGATTGATGACCGCGATCGGCGGGGCGTCGGGATTGGCAAGCTTGATCACTTCGATCTGGCCGGTCTTGACGAGGCACGCATAGTCCCCGCTTTCGCCTTCGCGGAAGACGATCGTGCCGGGACGGTACTTTCGGGTCTGTTCGGCCATTTCGTCGGCAATCTTAGAGCGTTTTCGTCCGTTCGCGCAGCACGAATTTCTGGATTTTACCGGTCGAGGTCTTCGGCAGCGGGCCGAACACGATCGTGCGCGGGACCTTGTAGCCTGCAAGATGCTCGCGGGAGAACGCGATCAGCTCCTCCGCGGTGGCGGTATTGCCGTCCTTCAGCGTGACGAAGGCGCACGGCGTCTCGCCCCATTTCTCGTCGGCGCGCGCCACGACCGCCACTTCGAGCACCGCCGGATGGCGGTAGAGCGCGCTTTCGACCTCGATGGTCGAGATGTTCTCGCCGCCCGAGATGATGATGTCCTTCGAGCGGTCCTTGAGCTCGATATAGCCGTTCGGGTGCATGACGCCGAGGTCGCCGGTATGGAACCAGCCGCCCCGGAACGCCTTGGCGGTCGCCTCCGGGTTCTTGAGATAGCCCTTCATCACGATGTTGCCGCGCATGAAGACCTCGCCCATCGTGGCGCCGTCCGAAGGAACGGGCTTCAGCGTCCGCTCCTCGGCGACCATCAGTCCTTCGAGCACGGGATATCGCACGCCCTGCCGGGATTTCAGCACCGCGGACTCGGCCGGCGGCAGCGCATCCCATTCGTCGTGCCATTCGCACACCACGGCCGGCCCGTAGACTTCCGTCAGGCCGTAGACATGCGTGATGTGGAACCCCATGCGCTCCATCTTCTCGATCACGGCGGCCGGCGGCGGAGCGGCGGCCGTCATGATCTCGACGACGTGGGTCGGGTCCTGACGCAGCGCCTCGGGCGCGTTGATCAGCATGTTCATGACGATGGGCGCCCCGCACATGTGCGTGACGCCGCTGTCCTTGATCGCGGCGAAGATCGCGGGTGCTTCCACGCGGCGCAGGCACACGTTGGTACCCGCCATCGCGGCGATGGTCCACGGGAAGCACCAGCCGTTGCAGTGGAACATCGGCAGGGTCCACAGATAGACCGGGTGGTGGCCGAGATCCCAGACCATCGTGTTGCCGACCGCGTTCAGGTAGGCGCCGCGATGGTGGTAGACGACGCCCTTGGGATTGCCCGTGGTGCCCGACGTGTAGTTGAGCGCCAGCGCATCCCACTCGTCGCGCACCTTGAGCGGCACGAAATCGGCGTCGCCGCCGGCGAGGAAATCCTCGTACTCGGTCTTGCCCAGCCGCGTGCCGCCCGGCCCCTCCGGATCGTCGATGTCGATCACGAGGGGCTTGCGCTTCGCCTTGGCCAGCGCCTTCTCCACGACGGGGGCGAACTCGGTGTCGGCGAGGATCACCTTGGTCTCGCCATGGTCGATCTGGAAGGCGATGGTGTCGGGATCGAGGCGGATGTTCATCGCGTTGAGGACCGCACCCGCCATCGGCACGCCGTACGCGCATTCGTAGGCCGCCGGGATGTTGGGGGCGAGCAAGGCGACCGTGTCGCCGCGCCTGACGCCCGCACGCGCCAGCGCCGAGGCGAGCCGGCGGCAACGTGCATGCGTCTGGGCCCAGCTCCGCACGATGCCCCCGTGGACGATGGCGGTCTTGCGCGGCCAGACCGATGCGGCCCGAGCCAGAAAGCCCACCGGCGACAGCGGCTCGTAGTTGGCCGCGTTGCGCCCCAGATCGCGCTCCCATTTTCCCGCGCGCGCCGGCGCGGACTTCAAGGTCTTGCGGGCTTTCTTCTTGGCGGCCATGGCGAATCTACCCGGAAAAGTGGACATCTTGACGCGGCCATTCATGCCACGCCGCCCCTTCCCAAACCAGAGGGGCTGCTGCAAATTCGTTTCAAGAACCGGGGGAGAAAACGTCATGCCGACCTACGCCGAAATCCATGCGCGTTCGCGCCGCGATCCGGAAGGCTTCTGGGGCGAAGCGGCGAAGGCCATAGACTGGACCCGGCCCTGGGACAAGGTGCTCGACCGCTCCGCAAGGCCCGCCGCGCGCTGGTTCGTGGGCGGCGAGCTCAACACCTGCTGGAACGCGCTCGACCGGCACGTCGCCGCCGGCAACGGCGGTCGGGTCGCGGTCATCTACGACAGCCCGGTCACGGGCACGGTCGCGAAATTCACCTATGCCGAGATGCAGGCCAAGGTCGCCGCGTTCGCGGGCCTGCTTGCGTCGAAGGGCGTGGCGAAGGGCGACCGCGTCATCGTCTACATGCCGATGGTGCCTGAAGCGCTGGTCGCGATGCTGGCCTGCGCGCGGCTGGGGGCGATCCACTCGGTCGTGTTCGGCGGCTTCGCGGCCAACGAGCTTGCCGTGCGCATCGACGACTGCAAGCCCAAGGCGGTGGTCTCGGCCTCGTGCGGCATCGAAGGGGCGAAGACGGTCGCCTACAAGCCGCTGCTCGACGGCGCCATCGCCATCGCGCGGCACAAGCCGGATTTCTGCGTGATCCTGCAGCGCCCGCAGCTTGCCTGCGAACTCGTCGCCGGGCGCGACGTGGACTGGGCAAGTGCGGCGGCAGCCGCGAAACCGGCCGACTGCGTGCCGGTGAAGGCGACGGATCCGCTCTACGTGCTCTACACGTCGGGCACCACCGGCCAGCCGAAGGGCGTGGTGCGCGACAATGGCGGGCATGCGGTCGCCCTCGCCTATTCGATGTCCGCGATCTACGACACGAAACCGGGCGAGGTGTTCTGGGCCGCATCCGACGTGGGCTGGGTCGTCGGCCATTCCTATATCTGCTACGCCCCCCTGCTCGCCGGCTGCACGACCGTGCTGTTCGAAGGCAAGCCCGTGGGCACGCCGGATGCCGGCGTGTTCTGGCGGGTGATCGCCGAGCATGGCGTCGCGACGTTCTTCACCGCCCCCACCGCCTTCCGCGCGATCCGCAAGGAGGACCCGGACGGCAAGCTGATCGCGAAGCATGATCTGTCGAAATTCCGCGCGCTGTTCCTGGCGGGCGAGCGCTGCGATCCGGCCACGCTCGAATGGGCGATGGAGAAGCTGAAGCGCCCGGTCGTCGACCATTGGTGGCAGACCGAGACGGGCTGGCCCATCGCGGCCAACGCGCTCGGCATCCCCACGGGAACGGGCACCCATTTCCCGATCAAGCCCGGCTCGCCGACCAAGGCCGTGCCCGGCTGGGACGTGCAGGTGCTGGGCGCCGACGGCCACCCGGTTCCCGCCGGCGACATCGGCGCCATCGTGTGCGCCCTGCCGCTGCCGCCCGGCACGTTCCCCACGCTGTGGAACGCCGAGCAGCGCTATGTCGACGCGTATCTCGCGGAGTATCCCGGCTACTACAAGACCGGCGACGCCGGCTACATCGACGCCGACGGCTACATCTACGTGATGACGCGCGTGGACGACGTGATCAACGTCGCGGGCCATCGCCTGTCGACGGGCCAGATGGAGGAGATCCTCGCGAGCCACAAGGACGTCGCGGAATGCGCGGTCGTGGGGGCGGCGGACGAGCTCAAGGGTCAGGTGCCGCTCGGCTTCATCGTGCTGAAGTCCGGCGTCAACCGCCCGGATGCCGAGATCATCGCCGAGATCGTCGCACTGGTGCGCGAGAAGATCGGCCCGGTCGCCTTCTTCAAGCAGGCCGTGATCGTCAAGCGGCTGCCCAAGACTCGCTCGGGCAAGATCCTGCGCGGGACAATGCAGAAAATCGCCGACGGGCAGGCCTACAAGCCACCCGCCACGATCGACGACCCGCAGATCCTCGACGAGATCCGCGAGAGTCTGGTGCCGGCGGGCTACGCGAAGCCGCCGGCGGCCTGAGCCTTACGCCTCGGCCTTCGCAGCGGCGTCTGCTGCCGCGACGGCAGCGGCGGCTTCCTTGGCGGCGGCGGTCGCGGCCTTGGCGGCTTCGGCGGCCTTGGCAGCCTTGCGCGCGGCGCGTTCCTGTTCCTTGCGCGCGCGCTCGGCGGCGCGCGCGGCCCGGTTGATCGCCTCGTCGAGCTGGTCCTGCGAGCACAGGCCGAGCACGACCGGGTTCGTCGGCTTGATGTTCGCCATGTCGAAATGGCTGCGGTCGCGGATCTTCTGGATCGTCGGCTTCGTCGTGCCGACCATCTTGCCGATCTGTGCGTCGGTCAGTTCGGCATGGTGGCGCAGCAGCCACGCGATGGCGGCCGGGCGGTCCTGGCGCTTGGAGACGGGCGTGTAGCGCGCCCCCTTCGGGCGCTGCACGGGCGTGGGCAGGTCGACCTTGAGCAGCGTCAGCACCGCGTTCTTGTCCGCTTCGCAGCGCGCGAGTTCTTCGGCCGTCAGCTGGTTGTTGGAGACCGGATCGAGGCCGACGATGCCGATGGCGACTTCGCCGTCGGCGATTCCCTGAACTTCCAGCGGGTGCATGCCGCAGAACGCCGCGACCTGCTCGAAGGTCAGCGCGGTGTTCTCGACCAGCCAAACGGCGGTCGCCTTGGGCATCAGCGGAAGCGTCATGTTCGGTCCTCCTGGCGGGGGCGGACAAGACCGGCAAGGCAAACGCCTCACCTTTCGTCCCGTTAACGGGACAAGTCGAGCCAACCCGAATTGTGCGAATGGCCCGTCTTATATAGGCCGGCCGGGGGCGGGTCAAAACGTTCCGGCCAAGGATTGACTCATTTCCGATAATAGGATATTTGGCCAAATTATCGGCTAATATACTATGAAAAGGAAAATTTATGGTATCGAATCCTCCTCTCCACCCGCTGTTCGTCCGCTGGCTGGAGCGCGCGCTTGAGGCGGCCGAGGGTGCCCGGCCCGGGCAGATCGCGTTGCTTACGAACGGCGAAAGCGGCGCGTCGCTGGGCCGCCTCCAGATGGACCTGTCGCAGCAGGCCACCCTTCGCGGGGACCTGGCGCTCGTGGCGCGGCGCGCGATGGTGGCGGGCGATGTCGACGGGCTGCTGGCCAAGCGCGTGCGCCTGATGACGCAGGCCGAGCGCGCGACCGCGCGGCGCATCCTCGAGCAGGTGCTCGAGCGGCCGCAGGGGGCCGCATGGCTTGCCAAGCACGAGCGCGCGATGGCGGTGCGCGTCGGACTTGCCGTGCGCCGGCTCATCGCCGGGGCGGCGCCGGAGGCCGCGGATTTCGCGGGAAGCCTGCGCGGCCAGATCGAGATCGCCTGCCATCTGCACCAGTTCGGCACCGGCAGCACGCGCATGCTCGCCGACTTCCTCGCGGGCAGGCGCGTGACGTTCGAGAGCGGACGGACCGCCGCGTTCCGCGCACCGCTGGACGTCGAGCAGTTCCGCGGCTTCCGCCGCGCCACACAATGGGGCCACGAAAATCCCCGCGCCAACGAAAGCCGCCACATGCGCGTCGATCTCGCCCTGCGCGCGATCCCGCGCGAAATGCTAGCCTGACCGGCCGCCATCCTAGGAGCATCCGACTCTGCCCGACTTCAAGCACGAGAAGCGCTTTGACGGCCTCGTCGCCGGCATCGACGAGGCCGGGCGCGGGCCGCTGGCCGGCCCCGTTGTCGCGGCGGCGGTCGTCTTCCGCGCGGCGAAGCTGCCGCGTTCGCTCGCCGGCACCATCGACGATTCGAAGAAGCTGACCGAAGCGCGGCGCGAGGCGGCGTTCGATGAACTGCGCGCGCATGCGCTCACCGGCACGCTCGTCTATGCGATCTCGGCGGCGAGCGTGGCCGAGATCGACCGGATCAACATCCTGCGCGCCACGCATCTGGCGATGCGAAGGGCGCTCGCCCGCCTGCCCTTCGTACCCGACGCCGCGTTGATCGACGGCAACCAGATCCCGCGCGACCTGCCGTGCCGCGCCGAGGGGCTGGTCAAGGGCGATGCGAAATCGCTGTCGATCGCCGCGGCCTCGATCCTCGCCAAGGTGATGCGCGACCGGATCATGAAGCGGCTGGATGTTCGCTATCCGGTCTATGGCTGGGGCTCGAACAAGGGATATGGCGCGGCCACGCACATCGAATCCATTGCGGTCCACGGCCCCTCGCCCCACCACAGATTGAGTTTCGCACCCCTCGCGCAGGGTCGTTTAAGCCTTTGATTCGTTTATCTGTTGACCGAAGAATCGCCGCTGACTCAGGATGCGGCCATGACAAAGCACCAGCCCCGCATCGAGTTCCCGGAAGGGAGCATCACCATCGGCGACTGCGTCGAGCTCATGGGCCAGTTGCCCGAGAACTCGATCGACATGGTCTTCGCCGACCCGCCCTATAACCTGATGCTGAAGGGCGAGCTGCATCGCCCGAACAATTCCAAGGTCGACGCGGTCGACGACGCGTGGGACCAAATCGGCGACTTCGCCGCCTACGACAGGTTCAGCCGCGCGTGGCTGTCGGCGGCACGCCGCGCGCTC
>JBIKWI010000204.1:0-5925 GCA_044356395.1 Tagaea sp.
CCCGCTCCCGTTAAGCGAGGCCCAAGGCGGCCGCACCCAGCACGAGGGCCGCGACGAACGCCGCCGTCGCCACGGCGCAGAGCGCCAGGCCGAGCGCGATCGCGCGTCCGTCCTGCGCAACGAGCCCGAGCGACAGCACGATCAGGGCCAGCGACGGGATCAGCGGAAGTACGGGCAGCGGCAACAGCAGCAGCACCGCCTGCACGATCGCCACGCCGCCGATCCAGCGCCGGGCCGACGGGCCCGACCAGGCGGGCCAGCGCATGGCGAACAGCCGTTCGACCCGCGCCAGCATGGGTGCGAGATGGCCGAGGATCGCCTGCGCGCGGGCGCGCGCGA
Organism: Tagaea sp.; assembly: GCA_044356395.1. Classification (GTDB taxonomy): domain Bacteria; phylum Pseudomonadota; class Alphaproteobacteria; order CACIAM-22H2; family CACIAM-22H2; genus Tagaea. The sequence goes on from JBIKWI010000204.1 coordinate 340, forward strand.
TTCCGAAGCGTGCGAGAAACCCGGGCAGGCGCGGATGCGCGATGCCCAGCGCCATCTGGGCCGCGATCACGGCGAGCGGGACGGCGAAGATCGTCGAGAAGCCCGGAATGCTCGGGCCCGGCGTGAGGTTGGGAGCCGAGAAAAGGAACAGCAGCATGCCGTAGCCGCGCGCTTCGAGCCGCGTCACCAGCTCGCCGAGCGTGGCGCGACTCTCCGGCGGCCCTTCGAGCGCGCGCGCGAGCGCATCGACGATGCCCGACGCGTTCATGCCCGCCGTCCGAGGATCCGCGGCAGCAGCGCCGAGACCGCCACAAGCGCCAGGCCAAGGGCGACGGCCCCGACCAGTTCGACGCGCGCGGCCGCCGGATCGGACCAGCCGGCCGCACCCAGATTGGCGAATACGGCGGCAGCGGGCACGGAGCCCAGCAGCGTGCCGAGCGCGAAGTCGCGATAGCCGAGGGCCGACAGGCCGAAGCCGTAATTGACCGCGGCGCCCGGAACGGGAAGCAGGCGCGCCAGCGCCACCGTGCGCCAGCCGCCGGCTTCCGCGCGCGCGATCCACGGACCGACGCGCGGCAGGTCGTGCGGCACGAAGGCGCCGGCATTGACGAAGCGCGCGAGGAAGAAGCCCGCCGACGTTCCGGCCAGCGTTCCGGCCAGCGACCACAATGTTCCGCCGACGAGGCCGAACAGCAGGCCCGCGACGATCGCCATCGCCCAGCGCGGCACCGACACGAGCGACGTCGCGACATGCACCAGCACGAAGACCGGCCCCATCCACGGGCCGACGAGGCCGATGCCCGCCTCGATCGCCGCCGGCGTGATGTCGTCGCGCCACGCGAACGCCACGCCCGCGCCCGCCAGCACGAGGCCGACGGGGACCAGGCGCAGCCAGAGCGGCGGCGGGGTCACGCGGGACCGGCGCTCAGTCGTCGCCGGCCTGCTGGCGCGAATGCTTGAGATCGGCCCGGCGCACCGGATGCGCCAGCCGCGCCAGCATTTCCTTGGGCACGATCTGGCGGAACTTGCCGACCTCGCGGTCCCAGTCGGCGAGCAGGCCGCGCGCGTGCTTGGACTGGGTCTCGCGCACATGCTCCTCGATCAGTTCCTTGAGCACGCCTTCCCAGTGCGCGGTCTCCACGCCCTGCACGATCACGGTCTCGTTGTTGACGCGGTCGGCGAAGCCGCCGTCCGCGTCGTAGACGAACGCCATGCCGCCGGTCATGCCGGCGGCGAAATTGTCGCCGACCGGCCCCAGGATCGCGACGGTTCCGCCGGTCATGTATTCGAGCCCGTTGGACCCGCAGCCTTCGACCACGGCGGTGGCGCCGGAGTTGCGCACGCCGAACCGCTCGGCCGCCTGGCCCGCCGCGAACAGCCTTCCGGCCGTGGCGCCGTAGAGCACCGTGTTGCCGATGATCGTGTTGGCCTGCGAGACCAGCGGCGAGGACGTGACCGGACGCACGACGATCGTGCCGCCCGACAGGCCCTTGCCGACATAGTCGTTTGCGTCGCCGAACACCTCGAGCTTGATGCCCTGTACGGCGAACGCCCCCAGCGACTGGCCGGCCGAACCGCGCAGCCGGATCGTGATGTGGCCGGGCTTGAGGCCGGTCATGCCGTACTTGCGCGTGATCTTGGACGACAGCTTCGTGCCGATCGCGCGGTAGACGTTGCGGATGTTGTAGGCGAGCTGCATCTTTTCGCCGCCTTCGAGCGCGGGGGCCGCGTCGGCGATCATCTGCTCGTCGAGCGTCTCGGGCACTTCGTTGCGCCCCACCAGCGTGCAGTAGCGCGGATACTCGCCCGGATCGGCCTGCACGAGCAGCGGGTTCAGGTCCAGATCGTCGAGGCTCTCGTCGCCGCGCAGCACCTGGGTGAGCAGGTCCGAGCGGCCGATCACGTCCTTGAGCGACTTGAAGCCGAGCGAGGCGAGGATCTCGCGCACTTCCTCGGCCACGAACGTGAAGAGGTTGACGACCTTCTCCGGCGAGCCTTCGAACTTGGCGCGCAGCTTGGGATCCTGCGTGCACACGCCCACCGGGCAGGTGTTCGAATGGCACTGGCGCACCATGATGCAGCCCATCGCCACGAGGCTGGCCGTGCCGATGCCGAACTCGTCGGCCCCCAGCATGGCGCCGACGACGACGTCGCGCCCGGTGCGAATACCACCGTCCACGCGCAGCTTCACGCGGTGGCGCAGGCGGTTGAGCGTGAGGACCTGGTTGGTCTCGCTGAGGCCCATCTCCCACGGCAGGCCCGCATACTTGATCGACGATTGCGGCGAAGCGCCCGTCCCGCCGACATGGCCGGAAATCAGGATCGCGTCGGCCTTGGCCTTGGCCACGCCGGCGGCGATGGTGCCGATGCCGGAGCGCGCCACGAGCTTCACGCACACCTGCGCTTCGGGATTGATCTGCTTCAGGTCGTAGATGAGCTGGGCAAGATCCTCGATCGAGTAGATGTCGTGGTGCGGCGGCGGGCTGATGAGCGTCACGCCCGGCGTCGAATGGCGCAGCCGCGCGATCAGGTCGGTGACCTTGCTGCCGGGCAGCTGGCCGCCTTCGCCGGGCTTGGCGCCCTGCGCCACCTTGATCTCGAGCTCGCGGCAGTTGTTGAGGTATTCCGCCGTCACGCCGAAGCGGCCCGAGGCGACCTGCTTGATCGCCGACGACGCGTTGTCGCCGTTGGGGCGCGGCCGGTAGCGCGCGGGGTCTTCCCCGCCTTCGCCCGAGTCCGACTTGGCGCCGATGCGGTTCATCGCGATGGTGAGCGTTTCGTGCGCCTCCGGCCCGAGGGCGCCCAGAGAGATGCCGGGGGCGACGAGCCGCTTGCGGATCTCGGTGATGCTCTCGACGTCGTCGACCGGGATCGCCTTGCGGCCGGGCTTGAAGTCCAGGAGGTCGCGAAGGTTGATCGGCGGCAGCTTGCGGCAGCCCTCCGAGAACTTGCGGTAGGTGGCGTAGGAGTCGGACTCGACCGCGCGCTGGAGCACGTGGATCAGTTCGCCCTCCCAGAAGTGTGCTTCGCCCGACTTGCGGAAGCGGTAGAAGCCGCCGACCGGCAGCGCGATCACGTCCTCGCGGAACGCGCGGGCGTGCAGCTCGCCCGCCTTCTTCTGGATGCCGGCAAGGCCGATGCCGGAAATGCGGCTCGTCATGCCGGGGAAGAACTCCGAGATCAGCGTGCGCGACAGGCCGACCGTCTCGAAATTGTAGCCGCCGCGATAGGACGACACGATGGAGATGCCCATCTTGGACATCGTCTTGAGCAGGCCCTCGTCGATCGCCTTGCGGTAGCGTTCGGCCGCGTCCTTCAGCGTCAGGCCCGGGAACAGGCCGCGCCGGTGGCGGTCGGCGATGGCTTCCTGGGCCAGATACGCGTTGACGGTCGTGGCCCCCACGCCGATCAGCACGGCGAAGAAATGCACGTCGAGGCATTCGCCCGAGCGCACGTTGAGCGACGTGAAGGTGCGCAGCTGCTGGCGCACCAGATGCGTGTGGACCCCGCCGGCGGCGAGGATCATCGGAATGGGCGCCTTCGTCGGCCCCTGGTTCTTGTCCGACAGGATCAGGTGGACGGCACCGCCGCGCACGCCGTCCTCGGCCTCGCGCTGGACGCGCTTGAGCGCGTCGCGCAGCGCGTACTCGCCCTGTGCGGGATCGAACGTGCAGTCGACCTCGACGGCAGTCGCACCCATGTAGGCGCGCATCGCGTCGAATTCCTCGTTCAGCAGGACGGGGCTTTCGAGCTGCAGCAGGCGGCACTGGCTCTCGTCCTCGTCGAGGATGTTGCCGAGATTGCCCAGCCGCGTGCGCAGCGTCATCACGCGCCGCTCGCGCAAGGAATCGATCGGCGGGTTCGTGACCTGGCTGAAATTCTGGCGGAAGAAATGGTGCAGGCCGCGGAACTTGTCGGACAGCACCGCGATCGGCGTGTCGTCGCCCATCGAGCCGACGGCTTCCTTGGCGTCCTCGACCATCGGATGCAGGATCAGCTCGAGATCCTCGAGCGTCCAGCCGACCGCGAGCATGCGCCGGCGCAGCTCGTCGCGCGACAGTTCCTGCTTGGGCTCGGCATCGGCCTTCACGATCTGGTCGATGACGGTGATGTTCTTCGTCCAGTCGCCGAACGGGCGCGACTTGGCGAGCCATTCCTTGAGCTCGTGGTCGCGGAAGAACTTTCCTTCGCCGAGATTGACCGCGACCATCTGGCCGGGGCCCACGCGGCCCTTTTCGACCACGTTCTGCTCGTCGACCTTCACCATGCCGGCTTCGGACCCCACGATCAGCATGCCGTCGCCGGTGATCGTGTAGCGGCACGGGCGCAGGCCGTTGCGGTCCATGCCCGCCAGCACCCACTTGCCGTCGGTGCAGGCGATGGCGGCCGGGCCGTCCCACGGTTCCATGACCGAGTTCGCGTAGGCGTACATGTTGCGGATGTGCTGCGGCGTCTTGTCGGCATAGGCCCACGCCTGCGGCATCATCATCGTCTTGACCATCGGCAGCACGCGCCCGCCGCGCACCAGCAGTTCGAAGACGTTGTCCATCTGGGCGGAGTCCGAGCCCGGCTGCACGACGGGCTTGAGATCGTCCACGTTGGCGCCGAACAGCTCGTGCGCCATGCGCGTCTCGTGGCTCTTCATCCAGTTGACGTTGCCGCGCACGGTGTTGATCTCGCCGTTGTGGGCGAGCGTACGGAACGGCTGGGCGAGCTTCCAGGTGGGGAAGGTGTTGGTCGAATAGCGCTGGTGGTAGATCGCGAAGGACGACACGAAGCGCTCGTCCGTCAGGTCGGGATAGAAGATCGACAGCGCTTCCGCCAGGAACATGCCCTTGTAGACGATCGAGCGGCACGACAGCGAGCAGATGTAGAAATCGACGAGGTTCTCGGCGAGCGCCTGCTTCTCGATGCGCCGGCGGATGACGTAGAGATCCAGCTCGAACTGGTCCTCGGCCACGTTGCGCGCGTTGTGGACCATGATCTGCTCGATCTCGGGGCGCGTGGCGTTGGCCTTCTCGCCGCACACCGACGTGTCGATCGGCACCTGGCGCCAGCCGTAGACGGCGTAGCCCATCTTCAGGATCTCGGTCTCGACGATGGTGCGGCAGCGCTCCTGCCCGTCGAGATCGTTGCGCGGCAGGAAGACCTGCCCGACCGCGACCCGCGCGTCCGACGGCTTCACGCCCTGGCGCGCGATGTGTGCCTTGAAGAAGTCCTGCGGAATCTCGATGTGGATGCCCGCCCCGTCGCCAGTCTTGCCGTCGGCGTCGACGGCCCCGCGGTGCCACACGGCCTTCAGGGCCGCGATGCCCGCCTCGACCACCGCTCGGCGCGGCTTGCCGTCGATGGCGGCGACGAGGCCCACGCCGCACGCGTCGTGCTCGTCGGCCGGGTCGTAGGCGTTGCCTTCGATCAGCTTCGCGGCGTTGGCTTCGTATTCGCGCACGTCGCGCGTGCCCTGGTCGATCCGGTCGGTCATGGCTTGGCCTTCCCTACTCGGCCGCCGCGACGAGCGTCGCGGGCTTGGCCTTGGCGGCGAGATACTTGTGCATGGCGTCGGCGGCGTCGCGCCCGTCGCGGATC
>JBIKWI010000051.1:0-19305 GCA_044356395.1 Tagaea sp.
GCGCATGAGGGCGATGTCCGATCGGCGACCGATCTCGTCGGCGCGGGTCCGCGCTACCGGAAGGGCGGCCACGATTGTATCAGGAATAGCGATTCGCGGGGGGGGGAATTCCGCCCTAAGTACGCGCGAAGCCGTAGAGTGTCGCCGGATTGTCGACAAGAATGCGGCGGCGCACCATGTCGTCGTCGACCCAGTGCAGAAGCGTGTCAAGCTGGTCCGCGTCGTCGGGCGGATCGCCAAGCTTCGACACATGCGGCCAGTTCGATCCCCACACCATGCGCTCGGGCGCAAGCGCCACGGCCGCGCGCGCCAAGGCACCCGTGTCGGCCCAGTCGGGCGGTCCCTTGCGCGAAACCTCGTAGGCCGCAGACAGCTTCAGCCAGCAGCGCCCGCCTTCGAGCAGGCGTGCCAGCGCCTTGAAGCCCGGATGGTCGGTCGCGACCGGCTCGAGGAACTTGCCGACATGGTCGATGACGAGCGGGCAGGGCAGCCGATCGAGGAAGTCGACGCGCTCGGCGAGCAGCCTTCCGTCCATTTGCAGCTGGATGTGCCAGCCGAGCGGGGCGATGCGCGCGGCGACGGCTTCCAGCGCGTCCCAACCCAGCACGCCACCGGGCAGCATGTGGAAGCGCGCCCCGCATGCACCACGAAAGGCCATCGCGGCAAGGTCGTTCTCGCGGACATCCTTGTCGATGACCACGACCGCGCGCGTGTGTTCGGCGCCCAGCCGGGCCACGGCGTCGAGCGTGACGTTGTTGTCGAAACCGTAGGCCGTGGGCTGCACGACGACGGCGCGCGACGTCCCCAGGCGCCGGCGTACCTTGTCGTAGGCCGCGGCATCTGCCCAGACCGGCGGCGGGACGGTGGCCGTGGGTGCTGCGCGCCCGGCCGGATCGTAGACATGGATGTGGCAGTCGCACGCGTTCGCCGGTGCCGTCAGGCGCGGCGGTGTCGGGGATGGCATTCCGGCTTTCTCGTTCAGCTTGCGATCTTCGCGGCGTCCGACGTTCAGCCCGCCGCCCCGCGCCATTCGCCGCACCAGTCGCTGTCGTAGGACGATGCGGTCGCGCTGTTGATGCGGATGCTGGTCCAGACCGGAACCGGCGGATAGCGCCGGCACAGCCCCAGGAACGCCGTTCCGCCCTCGGTCGTCGGGCGTGGCGTGGCGGGCGGCAGCCAGTACATGCAGTTCGAGCAGCGTTGGGTCGTCGCAGGTTTCATGGCGCGTCCCCCTTGCCGGCCCGTCGATCAGGGCCGTTGGCGGCAGCCTATCACGGCGCCACGAACAGGAGCATGTCGTTGACGTACGACGTGTGCTCGCTGCCCAGACCGTCGTCCTCGCGGTCGACGCGCAGGGTCGAGCGCCGGACGAGGAACGCGAGGAGCTGTTCGACGTCGCCCGCACCGAACGGCACGATCAGCCGCTCGAAGGCGACGTTGTACCCCTGCACGGTCGGCCGGTGGCCTTGCGAATAGAGCGGCAGGCGCATCTGCTCGACCGCGCGGTAGCAGCCGACGATCGGCTGCGACATGTGGGCGGGCATGACTTCGTCGAGATGGCGCCCGGTGAAATTGCCGCCGTCGGAGATCACCGCGTTGGCGCCGTGGACGCGGAAGCGGAAGCGGCTTGCGCCGTCGGCGCGCTCGACATCGTAGAGGATGAGGTCCGGCCACCACGGGGCAAGTTCCTCGGCAAGGAAGTCGCGGCGCAACGGCATCGCGCGGCCGGCGAGCCGGCTTGCCCACCAGTCGAAGAGCGCGCGTGCCCGCACCGACGGAATGGCATCCCGGCGGACGGTCGGTGCGAAATCGGCGGGGATCCGGGCGTCGGCGATGCGGGCGGTGCCAAGCATGTCGGTCAGTCTCGCATACAATGGTTAACAAAAATGTATGTCGCCCGGACCTGCGCTAGGATGGCGCCATGGACCTGCCGAGCATCTCCGATTTCGCGCGCCACGGCGTGGATCCCGGCCACTATGCGCGCCTGGCCGACGGCTGGTCGCTGGCGGTCGCCGACGTGACGGGCAGCACGAAGCTGGCGGCGGCCGGGCGCGACCGCGACGTCAACTTCGTCGCCGGCGGTGCGGTGGCCGTGCTGAGCGAGGCGGTGCGCCGCCAGGGCGACGTCGTCGCCTGCCAGTTCGGCGGCGACGGCGCCATCGCGGCGGTCCCGCCCGAGCGCATGGACGCGACGAAGGCCGCCCTCGGCGCGCTCGCGTTCTGGGCCAGGGCCGAATACGGCATCGAACTGCGCGTCGGGCTCGTTCCGGTCGCTTCGTTGCGCGCAGCGGGCTTCGACGTGTTCGCGGCCCTGCAGGATTTCGGCGACGACAACGTGTTCGGCCTGTTCCTTGGCGACGGCGTGGTCGCGGCCGACGCGTGGGTGAAGGCCGACGCACGCTGGCATGTCGAGCCGAAGGAAGGTCCGCTGCCCGGTCTCGAAGGCCTGTCGTGCCGCTGGCGCCCGGTGCCCGCGCGGCGCGGCGCCATCCTGTGCGTGATCGCCGATCCCGTCGAGGCCGGTGCCGTGGGCATCGCCACGCTCGGCCGGCTGCTGGCCGACATCGACGCCATCGTGCCCACGCGCGATGCGGCCCCGCTGGGCGACGGCAGCCGGCTCGAACCCAAAGGCGTGCCGGGCTGGCGCTCGCTGTGGCTCGAGGCCAAGGCCCAGCCGCGCGGCAAGCGCTTCCTGCGCGTCGCCACCGCGATCGCGGGATCGGCGATCATCGCGCTCGGCCACCTGCTCGGCGGGCGCATCGGCGCCATCGATGTCGAGGGGTACCGGCGCGGCATGGCCGAGCGTTCGGACTACCGCAAGGCGGCCGGCGGCCCGCGCCTCGTGCTCGACGTGACCGACGACGAGGCGGCGAAGATCGAAGCCCTGCTGGCCGAGCGCGAGAAGGCCGGGCTGATCCGCTACGGGACGGCGCGCGCGGATTCGACGACGATCACGTGCCTGGTCGGCGATTTCATGGCCGACCGGCACGTGCATTTCGTCGACGGCGCAGGGCTGGGTTTCTGGCGCGCGTCGGAGGTCCTGAAGGCGAAGGGCCGCGCCGCCGCCTAGCCGCGGCCGATGAACGGCATCTTGGTCGACATCACGGTGACGAACTGGATGTTGGCGTCGAGCGGCAGGCTCGCCATCAGCGCCACCGTCTTGCCGACGTTCTCGACAGCCATCGTCGGCTCGACCGCCATCGTGCCGTTGGCCTGCGGCACGCCCTTGGCCATGCGCGCGGTCATCTCGGTGGCGGCGTTGCCGATGTCGACCTGGCCGCAGGCGATGTCGTATTTGCGCCCGTCGAGCGACGTGCTGCGCGTGAGGCCCGTGACGGCATGCTTGGTCGCCGTATAGGCGACCGAGCCCGGACGCGGCACATGGGCCGAGATCGAGCCGTTGTTGACGATGCGGCCGCCCTGCGGCGTCTGGTCCTTCATCATCCGGAAGGCCGCGCGCGTGCAGTAGAACATCCCGTTGAGGTTCACGTCGACGATCGAGCGCCACTGGGCGGGCGTCACGTCCTCGATCGACGTCGCGGGCAGGCCTGCACCGGCATTGTTGAACAGGAAATCGACGCGCCCGAACTTCGTCTTCACCGCCGCGAACAGCCTGTCGACGGCGGCATCGTCGGCGACGTCGGTGGGCACGCAGAGCGAGGGGTTCTTCAGCAGCGCCTTCGTCGCGTCGAGCGCTTCGGCGCGGCGCCCCACCAGCACGACGCTGAAGCCGCCCTCGTCCAGCGCCACGGCGACCGAACGGCCCACGCCCGAGCCCGCACCCGTCACGACGGCGATCTTCTTCTGCTGATCCGACATTCCGAAAGTCCCTCCCGTTGATGCCGTCTAGCGGATCTCGTCGCTGCGGCTGAAATCGAGCTTCACGCTCGAGACGTTGCCACCCCATTCCTCGACCAGCGCTTCCTGGCGTTCGGAAAGGCGGCGCTGCTCGCGTTCCTCCTCGACGCGCACGATGCGCCGGAGCAGGAACGGGATGCCGAAATAGAGCACGACGCCGATCGCGGCGCCGGCATAGGCGTAGACATAGGCCGAGCCCCACAGCAGCGGTGCGGTCTTGAGGCCGCCGCCGATCGACAGGAGCGCGAAGGGCAGGCTGCCGGCGAAATTGAGCGCGCCCACGCACAGCGTGCCGCGCCGTTCGGGATCGTCGTCGACCAGCGCCATGGCGAGCGTGGGCAGGCTCGCGATGGCCATGTAGATCGCGGTCATCGGCCACATCACGAGCACCAGCAGGGCCGACGCGCCGCCCAGCAGCCAGGCGGCCGGGGCGAGCCGTCTGGCCCAGCTGCGCGAGCGCTGCTGGGCGCGGGCCATCATGTTGTCGGCGCCTTTTTTCATGGCAGATACGCCGCGAGCACGCCGAAGAACGTGGCGAGGGCGAGCGATCCGGCGGCGAGCGTGGCCGTCTCGCGGCCGCGATAGGTGGCCTGGCGGCCGCGGTCGAGCATCACGAGGTCGGCCTTGCCCAGCCGTTCGCTCGCCGCGGCGTATTCGGTCTTGGCGGACTCGAAGCCCTTCTTGTCGGCTTCCAGCGCCACGCGGTCGTCGACGATCCCGAGCAGTCCCTTGAGATCGCCCTGGCCGATGGCGGACTCGCTCTTGCGCGCGATCAGTTCCTTGGTCGAGATGCGCTGGAACTGCTCGAGCGTCGGGCGCACGAGCACGGCGCATTGCGCGGCAAGGTTGGGCAGCGAGCCGACGAGGTACGTCTCCTGCAGGTGGGCAAGCAGGCGCAGCGAGGCCATGCGCGCCTCCTCGTCGGCGGCACCCCCCATCAGGCCCTTGAGCGCGGTCTCGTCCGCCGCCCCGCGTGCGGCCATGAAGGCGGCGATGTGGCGGTCGAAACCCTTCTGGTCGCCGTCGGCGATGGCCGCGTCGATGGCGGTCAGCAGTTCGCCCGGCGATTCGACCCACTGGTCGATGCACATCGGCGACAGGCACGGCAGGCGCTGGTCGAGCTCGTAGAGGCAGCGTTCGAGGCCCGAGCCCGGAACCGGCTCCATCGCCCAGCGCGACAGCCGCTCGTAGGCCGTGAGCTTGCGCGCGGTGCGCGTGGCCGCACCTTGGGCGGCCTGCTGCGCGGTGACCCATTCCAGATGCAGGCCCGCGCGGAACATCGAATCGTAGGCAGGCAGCGTGTCGCGGCTGCTGAGATACGCGCGCGCGAGCGCCGGTGCCGCCCCGTCGGGGCGCACCGCGATGCCGGAAATGTGGATCGGCCCGGTCGGGTCGAGCGCCATGCAGATGCGCGCGACGAGAGCCGGATCGCCGTCGCGCCCGGCGGGACTCTCCGCCAGCGACATCGCCTGGACCTTCTTGGCCGCACCGTCGTCGGGCAGCGCGCGGCGCACCCAGTCGGCGAGCGTGCCCGTGCGGATCGCGGCGGTCGCCTGCGGCGGATTCTTCGCCAGCGCCAACGCGATCTCGCGCCCGGTGCGATAGAGCTTGCCCTCGAACAGGAAAGGCTCGCGCGCCTTGGCAAGGCTGGTGATGCGCGGCAGCGTCGGCCGGCCGCCGTCGAGCCATTTGGCAAGCGTGGGCAGCGTCCAGCGTTCGGCCGGATCGTCGGCCAGCGTGCCGCGGAAGAAATCGTAGAGCTCGGTGGGCGGGTTGTACTTGCCGGCGAGCGCGTCCCAGTTGCCGACCTCGATGCGCCGCTCGATGACGGCGTGGTCGTCGGCATCGGCCATCGGCCATCGGCCCATCGCGAGTGCGAGCGCCGTCGCCCCCAGCGAGAACACGTCGTCCATCGCGGTGCCCGGCCCGCGCCCGTAGGGATCGCAGATCGCAAGTTCCAGCGGTTCGAACTGGGCCGGCTGGCGCGCACCCGGCGGCCCCGCCGTGCACGGCCCCACGATCAGCTTGGACTGGCCGAAATCGTACCAGAAGACGTTGTCGGGCCGGATCGCGCGGTGGGCGACGCCCCGGCGGACGTATTCGGCCAGCATCTGCGTGACGGGGGCCACGAAATTGCGCACCAGCATGCGCGCTTCGATGGGCTGGATCGAGGCATTGCGCCGCAGCAGGGCCGCACCCGCCGGCGTTTCGTAGATCATCGCGTAGCGGCGCGTGCCGTCGGGCCATTCGACCGGGCCGTGGTCGAGCAGCTTGGCCGCCCCCACATGCGTCAGCCCCTTGATCTGCGCGCAGGCGGAAACGCGCGGAAGCTGTTCGGGGCGCGCGATCAGGGCGGTGCAGGCGGTGTCGGGCTGGGTCTGGTCGACCGCCACGAACGCCTCGGCCACCGGCGTGGCAAGGTCCATCACCGTCTGGCCGGGACGGATCTTGAACCGCTCGCCCAGCGGCACGTCGCGCGAACTGCTCGGCGCGCGTGCGGTCGCGTTTTCCCCGCCTTCGGCCATTCGCTGTCCAGATGCTTCCAGTTGGGATGCCGCCATCGGTCGGACAATTTGCGCCGGATGGCGCCGCTTGTCAGGTCGAATCGGCCAATTCTACATCATATTCGGTGTCAATTGGCAGCGGCCGGCGCAGCCGGGCTGCCGTCCTCGCCCTCGCCCTCGGCGTCGAGCGACATGGAAAGATCGAGCAGCGCCGGTGCCCGTTCGATGATCTCGCGCAGGATCTTCTCGGCAAGCTCGACGTCGTGCACGGCCTCGCCCTGCAGGCCGTCCGAATAGGGCGGTGCGGATAGCGCGCTCTTGAGCGTGTAGATCGCGCGCAGCTCGCGCAGGAACAGTTCCTTCGCTCCCAGCGGCAGCTCCTTCGAGCCGGCGACCAGCGCCATCAGTTCGATCGACGTCTTGAGCTGGCGGGACATCTGGCCCACGCGCGCGGACCGGAAGCGCGCTTCCAGCGTCGTGCGCTCCTCGCCCTCGGGCACCTTCTTGATGCGGTACTCGATCAGGATGCAGAAGCTGTCGAAGTCGTTGACCGCGTCGGCGAAGCGCTTGTAGGCCGAGTAGCTCGAGCGCGCGACGTCGTCCTTGGTGCGCGCGACGACCTCCGCGATCCCCTCGGCCTTCTCGTCGAGCGCGTCGAGGAAACGGCGGGCCTCGTCGGCGGGGTTGACAGTCCTTGCCATAAGCAACGACTCTCGCCATTCCGCCCCGCCCGTCAAGACAATCCCGACGGCCGGCCGGCGCAACCCAGCCCTGCGAAAGGCACCGAAGATGACGGCCGAACTTTTCCGCGACGATTCCTACCTCCGGACGGCCGACGCCGTCGTGCGCGAGGTGCGCGGGGACGGCATCGTGCTCGACCGCACCGTCTTCTACCCTTCGGGCGGCGGGCAGCCCGGCGACACGGGCTTCCTTTCACGCGCCGACGGCACGCGCGTGGCCATCGCCGACACGCGCAAGGGCGAGGGCGGCATCCTGCATGTCCCGGCACCCGACCAGCCGGCGCTTGCGCCGGGCGACGCGGTCACCCTCGAACTCGACTGGGAGCGGCGCCACCGGCACATGCGCATGCATACCTGCCTGCATCTGCTGTGCGCGGTCATCCCGGCGGGCGTGACGGGCGGGCAGGTGGGAGCCGAGCGCTCGCGGCTCGATTTCGATCCGGGCGAGGTCGTGTTCGACAAGGCGCATATCGAAAGCGAGCTCAACCGGCTGGTCGGCGAGGATCATGCGGTGGCGCCGCGCTGGGTCGACGAGAGCGAGCTCGACACCCGGCCCGAACTGGTCCGCACGATGTCGGTCAAGCCGCCGCGCGGCACCGGCCGGCTGCGCCTGCTCGAAGTCGCCGGCGTCGACCTGCAGCCGTGCGGCGGCACGCATGTCGCGCGCACGGGCGAGATCGGCCGCGTCGTGGTCGAGAAGATCGAGAGCAAGGGCAAGCGCAACCGCCGCGTGGTCGTGGCGCTCGCCTGAAGCGCGGACATCTTACAATAGTATTTATATGTTTTTAGGTGATCCAGGTTGTCGCCGGATGCTAGTTTCCGGCCAAGCCGGCGCTGGACGCTGGCGGCAACCGGGAGAAGATCCATGTCGAAACCGAACGTCCGTCTGCTGTTCGCGGCCGCCCTTGCGGCGGCCTGTCTCGGCGGAACCGCGGGCGCGCAGCCGCTGCGCCTGCTGACCTGGGCCGATTACGCGCCCAAGGAGATCGTCGAGCAGTTCACCAAGGAGACGGGCTTCGCCGTCGAGGTGACGCTGTCGAACAACGAGGAGATGATCTCGAAACTGCGCGCCACGCAAGGGGCGGGCTTCGATCTCGCCCAGCCCAGCCAGGACCGCGTGCTCGGGCCGCAGCAGGAATTCGGCATCTACAAGCCGCTCGACATGTCGAAGGTGAAGGGCGAGCTGTTCATCGCCTCGATGCTCGAAGCCACGAAGAAGAACACCACCGTCGCCGGCAAGGTCTACGGCGTGCCGCACATCTGGGGCACCGACGGGCTGGTCGTGAACACGAAGCTCGCGCCGAACGTGAAGGACTATTCGGACCTGTGCGCCGCCGGCCTCGACGACAAGGTCAGCTTCCGCACCAAGCGCCCGACGCTGATCGCCTTCGCCTATGCCGCCGGCATGGACCCGTTCGCCAGCTACGCAAACGCGCAGGCCTACACGGCGATGATGGAGAAGGTCGGGGCGACGCTCGCGGCCTGCAAGAAGAACGTGAAGTTCTTCTGGGAAGGCAAGGACCCGCTGCTGGCGGCCCTGCGCTCGGGCGAGGTCGTCGCGGCGATGGCGTGGGACACCGGCGGCTGGAAGCTCAACGGCGAGCTGCCGCACATGAAGTTCGTGGCGCCGAAGTCGGGCGCGCTCGGCTGGATCGACACCTTCGCGATCCCCGCGCGCGGCCGCAACGGCGCGGCGGCCTACGCGTGGATCAACTTCAACATGCGCCCCGAGATCGCGGCGAAGGTGGCGGCATCGGCCGGCAACTTCTCGGCCTCGAAGGGTGCCGACGCGCTGACGCAAGGGGCGCTCAAGCGGCAGTTCCAGGAGAGCTTCCCGCCGGCGGCCATCGACAATATCAAGTGGTACCCGGCCGTTCCGGCCGGCATCGAGGACATCGAGGGCAAGGTCCTCGACCGCCTCAAGGCGGGATCCTGAACCGGCGCCCGCGCGGGGGACGCCCGTCCCCCGCGCGGGCAAGCCCGTCCCCGTGCCATGGCACAAGCAGCCGACCTTTCCCTTTCGCGCGTCACCCGGCGCTTCGGCAGCCACATCGCCGTCGATGCGGTCGATTTCGAGGTGGCGCGCGGCAAGTTCTTCTCGATCCTCGGTCCCTCGGGCTGCGGCAAGACCACGCTGATGCGCATGATCGCGGGCTTCGAGACGCCCGACGCGGGCGACATCGCCATCCGGGGCGAGTCGGTGCTGGGCGTGCCGGCCAACCGCCGTCCGGTCAACATGGTGTTCCAGAACCTGGCGCTGTTCCCGACCATGACGGTGGCCGAGAACGTCGCCTACGGCCTCGCGTGCCGGGGCATCGCGCGCGGCGAGGCCGAGGCGCGCGTGCGCGCCATCCTGTCGCGTGTCGGGCTCGACACGTTCGCCGGCCGGCGCGTCACCCAGCTTTCCGGCGGCCAGCGCCAGCGCGTGGCGATCGCGCGCTGCCTCGTGCTGGAGCCCACGCTGCTGCTGCTCGACGAGCCGCTGGGAGCACTCGATCTCAAGCTGCGCGAGCACATGAAGATCGAGCTCAAGCGGCTGCAGGCCGAGTTCGGCACGACCTTCGTCTACATCACCCACGACCAGTCCGAAGCGCTCGTGATGTCCGACACGGTCGCGGTCATGGATCGCGGCCGCTTCGAGCAGGTCGGCAGCCCGCGCGAGCTCTACCGCGATCCCGCGTCGGCCTTCGTCGCGGGCTTCGTGGGCGACACCAACCGCTGGGACGGCGCGTTCGAGGCCCCCGAACGCGTGCGTCTTGCGGGCGGCGCCGTCGTCCGGGGACGGCGCGTCGGCCCGCCCGCGGCCGGGCCCGCGACCTGCTTCGTGCGGCCGGAATCGGTGGCGCTCGCCGCGTCCGCCGAAGCGCTCGGCGCGGTCGAGAACCGGTTCTCGGGCACGGTCGCCGCCGTGCTGTTCGACGGCGCCAACTCCACCCTGCTGGTGCGCGCGGCCGACGGCGGTTTCGATCTGCGCGCCACGCTGCCGCAGACCGGCGCGCTCGCCGGCGTGGAGAAGGGCGCGCCGGTGCATTTCGGCTGGTCGGCCGATGCGGCGAGGATCTTCGCGGCATGATGCGCGCGCGCGGCCTCGCCTTCTGGCTGCTGCTGGCCCCGCCCGTCCTGTGGCTGGGCCTGCTCGTCGTCGTGCCGCATGTCGAGATCGCGGTCCTGTCGTTCAGCCAGCGCGTGGGGCCGCGTCTCTACGAATTCGGCTTCGCCAACTATCTCGCCTTCCTGACCGAGCCGCTCTACTGGCGCACCTTCGCGCGCACGGCCGCGATGTCGGTCCTCGTGACGGCGCTGACGCTCGTCGTCGCGTTTCCGGTCGCCTTCTACATCGCCAAGGCTGCGCAGGGCGCCTCCAGGGCCGTGCTGTTCCTGATGTGCCTGCTGCCGTTCTGGGCGTCCGAACTGGTCCGGACGCTGGGCTGGATGATCCTGCTGCGCGAGACGGGCCTCGTCTCGGCGCTGCTGCAGGCCGCGGGCCTCGCCGCCGGCCCGGTCGAGCTTCTCTACAACGACGGCGCCGTGATCCTCGGCCTCGTCTATGGCGGGCTGCTTTTCATGGTGGTGCCGCTGGTCAACACGCTCGACAGCCTCGACATGTCGCTGATCGAGGCGGGATTCGATCTGGGCGGCAGCCGCGCGGACGTGCTGCGCCGCGTCGTGATCCCGCACGCGATGCCCGGCATCGTGGCGGGCTCGATCGTCGTCTTCATGCTGACGGTCGGCAACTTCGTGACGCCGGCCCTGCTCGGCGGCAAGAACGGCCTGTGGTTCACCGAGCAGATCTACGCGCAGTTCATCACGCGCTTCAACTGGCCGCAGGGCGCCGCCTTCGGCATCCTGCTGCTCGGCCTGTCGAGCGCCATCGTCTGGCTCGGCCTGAGGCTCACCGGCCAGGGCTTCGGCGAGACGATGCGGCGGAGCTGACCGGATGGGACCGCCCACCCGCACCTGGAAGCTCTACGTGGCTTGCTTCTACCTGTTCCTGTTTGCACCGCTGGCGGTCGTCGCGGTGTTCGCGTTCAACGCCGGGCCGTATCCCACGCCGCCGTGGCGCGGCTTCACGTTCGAATGGTTCGTGGGTGCGGGCGCCGTCTTCGGGCGGCCGGGCGTGCTGCGCGACGGCCCCATGCTGGCAAGCCTGCTTGCCAGCGCGAAGGTGGCGCTGCCCGTGTCGGGGCTGGCGGTGGCGCTGGGCACCGCTAACGCCTTCCTGCTCGAGCGCCACGAGTTTCCCGGCAAGGCGCTTCTCGCCAACGTGATGCTGTGGCCGCTGGTCATCCCGGGCGTCGTCCTCGGCATCTCGATCCTCGCCTTCTCCAGCCGCGTGGCCAACGGGCTCGAGGACATGCTCGGCACGGATCTCGATTTCCTTCGGCCCGGCCTGCCGCTGGTCGTGGCGGGGCAGCTCTCGTTCATCCTGACGATCTCGACGCTGGTGATCTCCGCGCGCCTACGCCGCTTCGACCGCGCGCTCGAGGAAGCCGCGCGCGACCTGGGTGCGGGTCCGTGGCGCACGCTGCGCACCGTGACGCTGCCCTATCTGCGCCCGGCGATGGTCGGTGCCGCGCTGGTCGCGTTCCTGATGAGCTTCGAGAACTTCAACACGACGCTCGTCCTCGTCGGCGCCGAGCCGCCGCTGCCGGTCTACATGTACGGCCAGATGCGCGAAGGGGCGACCCCGGCGCTCAACGCGGTCAGCCTCGTTCTGATGCTCGGCACCGCGGCCGTCGCCACGCTCTTCGCGGCGGTCTCGCGCAAGGCGGATTGAGCGCCGCGGAGGGGGGCTTGCGCCCCGCCTGCCGGACGGTCATATATCCGACATGCGTCACTGGACCCTCGACGACATCGACTGGACCGCGTTCCGCCCCGATCTGGTCGACCCCGAACTGCTGCGCGTCGCCAAGGCCGCCGCCCTCGTCGAGCACAACGGGTCGGACTACGCGATCTATCTCAACAACGTCTTTGCCGGCGACCGCGAGATCGGGCCGGCGATCGATTCGTGGGCGCTGGAAGAAGTGCAGCACGGCAAGGCGCTGGCCCGCTGGGCGACGCTCGCCGACCCCGGCTGGGATTTCGACGCCGCGTTCGCCCGCTTCGTCGAGGGCTATCGCATCCCGCTCGATGTCGATGCCTCGGTGCGCGGCTCGCGCACGGCCGAGCTCATTGCGCGCTGCATCGTCGAGACGGGGACGAGTTCCTACTACGCCGCACTTGCCGACGCGTCGGACGAGCCGGTGTTCAAACAGGTGTGCCGGCACATCGCGGCCGACGAACTGCGCCACTACAAGCTTTTCTACGACCACATGCGCCGCTACCAGGGGATGGAGAAGCTCGGACGCTGGGGCCGCCTGATGACGGGCATCGGCCGCATCACCGAATCGGAAGACGACGAGCTTTCCTATGCCTACTACGCGGCCAACCAGTGGCCGGCCCCCTACGACCGGCGCACGAGCGCACGCGCCTATGCCCGGCGCGCGTATTCGGTCTATCGCGGCAAGCATATCGACCGCGGTATCGGAATGGCGCTCAAGGCGGTGGGCCTGCGTCCGCAGGGCGGACTGCACGGGACGATCGCCGCCCTTGCCACGCGCCTGATGGCGGCGCGTGCGCGTTCGCTCGCCCGGGCCGGGGCCTGACGCGAAACGCCCCTTGAACGTGGCGCGCCGTCATCCGATTGTAACCTATGTCCGCTAGTCCGGAGCCTCAACCGGAACGACAGGGAGTGCCCCCACCCATGAAACGCCTCGCCCATGCCGCCGCGATCCTCGGCGCGCTTTTCCTCGCGCCGTCTTTCCTCGCCACTTCCGCAAGCGCCCAGTCGGGCCGCCTGACGCTCTACACCTCCCAGCCGCAGGCCGACGCGCAGGCCACGATCGACGCCTTCCGCAAGGTCCATCCGAACGTCGAAGTCACATTCGTGCGCGACGGCACGACGCAGCTGATGAACCGCCTGCAGGCCGAGTTCGTCGCCGGCCAGCCCCAGCCCGACCTGCTGCTGATCGCCGACGCGATGACGATGGAATCGCTGAAGCGCGAGAACCGGCTGGCGGCATATCCCGAAGCGAAGACCGACGGCCTGCCCGCAGGCAGCCACGACTCGCAGAAGACCTATTTCGCGACCAAGCTGATCTCGACGGGCATCGTCTACAACAAGTCGGCACCCATGAAGCCGGAGAGCTGGGCCGACCTGCTGAAGCCCGAAGCCAAGGGCCAGGTCATCATGCCCTCGCCGCTGTTCTCGGGTGCCGCCGCCATCCACATGGGGGCGGTCACGCGTGCCCCCGGCCTCGGCTGGGCGTTCTACGAGGGCCTCCAGAAGAACGGCGCGCAGGCCGCGCGCGGCAACCCCGCCGTGCTCGAAGCGGTCGCCGGCGGCCAGAAGCTCTACGGCGTCATCGTCGATTTCATGGCGATCCGCGCGCGCGAGCGCGGCTCCCCGGTCGAGTTCGTCTTCCCGAAGGAAGGCGTGACGTTCGTGACCGAGCCGGTCGCGATCCTGCGCACGGCGAAGAACCCCGCCGCCGCGCGCGCCTTCGTCGACTTCCTGCTGGCACCCGAAGGCCAGAGCCTTGCGGCGGGGCAGGGCATGTTCCCGGCCCGCACCGACGTGAAGCCGCCGGCCGGCTTCCCGGACCTCGCCGGCGTCAAGATGATGGCGATCGACGTGGCGGCGATCCTGGCTTCCGACGAGAAGGACAAGGAACGCTTCTCCGAGATGTTCGGCCGCTGATGCGGCGGATGCGGGCTTGAACGGCCGGCCTCAGACCGCCGGCGAACGGGGCTTCGTCGTCCTGCTGCTGGCGTTCGTCGGCCTGCTCGCGGTCTGGCCGATGGGCCGGCTGGTGTTGGAGGCCGTCGCCCCGCGCGGCGGCCTCTTCGACCTCTCGGTCGCCGAACGCGTGCTCTCGGCGCCGTCGACGTGGCGCGCGGCGCGGCACACGCTGGAAACCTCGGTCGCGGGGACCGCGATCTCGCTGGCGCTGGGCGTGGGCTTCGCCTTGTGCGTGGCGCTGACCGACATCCGCGCCAAGACCGCACTCGTCTTCCTGTTCGTGCTGCCGCTCGTCGTGCCCTCGCAGATCGCGGCACTCGCCTGGATCAATCTCGCGGGGCCGCAGAGCGCGCTGCTCGGCGCCTTCGGCCTTGCCCCGCCGCCGGGCTCGCCCAACCCGATGCTGGGGCGCGAGGGCATCTCGTGGCTGCTCGGCCTCGAACACGCGCCGCTCGTGTTCCTTGCGGTGCGCGCAGGGCTCCGCGCCTTGCCGCGCGAGGCGATCGAGGCGGCACGCGCCTGCGGGGCCGACCGGTGGCGCACCACGCGCGACGTCGTGGTCCCGCTGATGGGCCCGGCGATCCTGGCGGGGGCGTTGCTCGCGTTCGTCTCGTCGATCGGCAATTTCGGCACGCCGGCCTTGATGGGCATTCCGGTCGGCTATTCGACGCTCGTCACGCTCATCTACCAGCGCCTCGCCGGCTTCGGCCCGTCGGTCTTCGCGCAGGCCGCCGTGCTCTCGGCGATGATCGGCATCTTCGCGCTCGTCATGCTGTGGCTGCACGCGCGCGCGCGAAAGGCGCTCGACGCGCGCATCGAGGGCACGGGCCAGCCGGTGGAGCCGTGGCACCTGGGCCGGCTGCGCCTGCCGCTCGAGATCGCGATCTGGCTCTTCCTCGTGTTCGTGTCGCTGGTGCCGTTCGCGGCATTGCTGGCAAGCGCGCTCGTCCCGGCCATCGGCGTGGAACTCACGCCGGACACCGCCACGCCGCGTGCCTTCGCCGAGGCGCTGCGCCAGTCCGCGGTCACGCGCGCCTTCGCCAACTCGTTCCTGCTGTCGGCGACGGCAGCCTTGCTGTGCGTGGCGATCGCCGTCCCGCTCGCCTATTTCACGACGTGGCGGCGCGGCGTGCTCGTGCGGCTGGCGGGCGCCCTGGTCGAGCTTCCCTACGCGATGCCCGGCATCGTGCTGTCGATCGCCTGCATCCTGGTCTTCATCCGGCCGATCCCGATCCTGAACGTGTCGATCTACGGCACGCTGTGGATCATCCTGCTCGCCTACGTGGCGCGCTTCCTCGTGCTCGCCCTTCGGCCCATCGGGGCGGGCTTCGCCCAGCTCGACCCGGCGCTGGACGATGCGGCGGCGGCGGCCGGGGCGCGTTTCGGCCGGCGGCTGCGCTCGATCTCGCTGCCGCTGATGGCGCCGGCGGCGGGCGCGGGGGCGATCCTCGTGTTCCTCACGGCACTCAACGAGCTCACCGTCTCGGCGCTGCTGTGGTCGTCGGGCTCGGAAACGCTGGGCGTGATGGTGTTCTCGCTGCAGGAAGGCGGGGATTCCCCGCTCGCCGCGGCCGTCTCGGTCATCGCGGTCGGCGTCGTCGTCGCGGCGATGGCGGCCCTGACGCTGCTCGCCCGGCGCCTGCCGCGCGGCGTGCTGCCGTGGGCCGATTGAGCTACGGCAGGATCCAGCCGTCGGACAGGCCCAGCGTGAGCACCGCGTCGGGCTGCGGCGTGAAGGTGTCGGGCAGCGTCAGACGCAGATGCGCCGACGGATCGGCCAGCGGAACCGCCTCGACATCCCAGAACCCGCCGGTATAGGCCGCCCGGCGGATGCGCGCGGCGAAGCCGCGCTCGGCCGCACCCATGTCTTCGGGCCGCAGGCACAGCTTGGCCGGGCCCGTCGCCTGTCCCGCGCGCGCGCGGACCGTGAATTCGGCCCCGTACAGAGCGATCCGTGCGCGGGTTCCCTCGACGCCACGCACCGCGACGTCGAGGATGGTGCCGCGCCCGACGAACGCGCCGATCCCGGCGGTGGCCGGTTCGCGGTAGAGCGTGCGCGGGTCGGCGAACTGCACGATCTTTCCTTCCGACATGACCGCGATGCGGTCGGCGAGCGCCATCGCCTCGGCCTGGTCGTGCGTGACGTAGAGCATCGTCGCCCTGGTCGCGGCGTGGAACTCGGCGAAGGCGTCGAGCATGCTGGCGCGCAGATGCACGTCGAGATTGGCGAGCGGCTCGTCGAGCAGCACGATCGCGGGGTCCATCGCAAGGCAGCGCGCCAGTGCGACACGCTGGCGCTGGCCGCCGGAAAGCTCGGCCGTGCGGCGGCGGTCGTAGCCGGAAAGCCCGACGGTGGCGAGTGCCGCGTCCACGCGCGCACGCCACGCCTCGCCCTTCACGCCGGCGACCTCGAGCGCGTAGCCCACGTTGTGCGCGACGTCCATGTGCGGCCACAGCGCATAGGACTGGAAGACGATGCCGACCTTGCGTTCCTCGGGCGGCACATGCGTGCCGTCGCCCGACACCGTGCGCCCGCCCAGCCGGATCGTGCCGGCATCCGCCGTCTCGAACCCGGCGACGAGGCGCAGCAGCGTCGATTTCCCGCAGCCCGAAGCACCCAGCAGCGCCACCAGCTCGCCGTCGGCGACGTCGAGCGAGATGTCCGACACCGCCGCGACCTTCGTGCCGGTCGACGTGGCGAAGCGCTTGGAGACGTGGCTGAGGACGAGCGCGCTCATCGCGCCAGGTTCGCGCGCACGACGGGTGCCAGTTCGGCGACGACGGCTTCGTAGAGCGCGCGCTTGAACGGCACGATCAGGCCCGCGAGCTCGTCGAGGACGACCCAGCGCCAGGCGTCGAACTCGGCCTCGTGCGCGTCGAGATCGATGTCGGCGTCCGTGCCGGTGAAGCGGGCCGCGAACCATTTCTGGCGCTGGCCGGCGAAGCGTCCGCCCCAGATGCGCGCGGAAAGCTCGGCGGGCAGGTCGTAGGCGATCCAGTCCGCGGTCTCGCCGACCAGCTCGGCCGCCCGCACGCCGGTCTCTTCGGCAAGCTCCCGCAACGCCGCCGCGCGCGGATCCTCGCCGTCGTCGATGCCGCCCTGCGGCATCTGCCAGGCGCCTTGCGTGTCGTTGCGCTGGCCCACGAAGGCGCGGCCCGCCGGATCGAACAGGAGAATTCCCACGCCGGGACGATAGAGCCGTTGCATGACGGTTTTCATGCCGGGCGGCCTGCGTCAGTTGCGCGGCGGCTGGGCGGGTGCCGCCGCGGCAGGTGCGGCCCCGCCGCCCGATACGGCCGCCGGTGCCGGCTGCCGGTTGACGATGGCCGACACGGGCGCGAGGGCGATGCCGCGCGCGTCGAGCTGCGGCAGCCAGTTGATCAGCCGTTCGAACGTGACGGGATAGGTCTGTGCGATGCCCAGCGCCGCCCCGTTCTGGCGCGCGAGGCGTTCGAGATCGGCGAGTGCGCGGTCGATCGCGGGGCGCGAGGCTTCCTGGTCGACCAGCCGGTCGGCATAGGCGCGCGGCACGCCCACGTCGTCGGCCACGCGCGTGGCGACCGAGGCGAGCGTGGCGCGCGCGTCGACGAACAGCAGGCCGCGCGCGAACAGCCGGTCGATGACCGGGCGCATCGCGTCGGTCGAGGCGGTGAAGCGCGAGCCCTGCGCGTTGACGATGCCGACATAGCCCTGCGCGCGTTCGAGCGTCCAGTTGAGGCGCTCCATGTTCTGGCGCGAGGTCAGCGTGGTCAGCAGCGTCTGCGGGCCGGGATCGGTGTTGGGGAAATCGGTCGGCTCCATCGGCAGGCTCAGCAGCACCTCGTGGCCGGCGGCGCGCGCCAGTGCCACCCACTGCGCCAGCCCGTCGGCATAGGGCGTGAAGGCGAGCGTGATGCCGCCGCCGAGATTCTGGATCGCCGCGTTGGTCGCCGCCTGGCTCTTGCCGAGATCGACGATCACGATCGCGATGCGCGGGCGCTTGTCTTCCGGATCGAAGGGGCGCGCGAAGCGCACCCAGGTCGGCGCTTCCACGTCACGCGGCGGCAGCGGCTGCGGGGCGGTGCGTGCGGGCGGACGTGCCGCCACTTGCGGTGCGGGTGCCGGTGCCGGGGCGGCGGCCGGCGGCGGGGCGGGCTCGCTCTGCACGGGGGCGGCGGGTGCGGGCGTGCCGGCCTGCTCGGGACGGGCGGGGGCCGGCCGCGGCGGTGCGGGGGCAGGCACGGGGGCAGGGGCCGGAGCCGGAGCCGCCGCCGCCGCCTGTGCGGGCGGGGGCGGGGGCGGCGGGGCAGGTTCCGGCTCCGCCGGCTTTGGCGCTTCGGCCGCAGGTGCAGGTGCAGGTGCAGGTGCAGGTGCAGGTTCGGCAGGCGGCGGTGCGGGCGGCTCGGGTGCGGCTGCCGGCAGGGCGACCGGAATGTCGATCTGCGCTGCGACCGGCGGTCCCAGATCGACCTGTTCGACCGGCGTGACATTGACCCAGATCGCGAAGCCGCCGACGGCGCCGATCAGCAGCGCCCAGGCGACCGTCAGCAGCGACGGGCCGCCGCGCGGCGCAACGTCGGCCGGCTCGGCCGGCGCATGCACGGGCGGCATCTGGGTCGCGTCCGACGGATCGGGCCCCTCGTTGGCGGCGTCCTTTGCGGCCATGCCGATCCGTCGTCCTCGCGCCGCGCGCTCAGTTCGTGCGCTGGTTGTAGAGGGCAAGGCCCCGCAGAAGGTCGAACGCGCGGCTCAGCTGGTAATCCTGCGCGCCTTCCTGCTGGCGCTCTTCGCTCTCCGCTGCCGGTGCCGCGGGTGCGGCACCGGGGGCCGGACGCGCCTGGTCGGGATTGCGCAGCGCGCCGCGCAGGTCGGCTTCGCGCCGCAGGTCGGCTTCGCGCCGCTGGGGGCCCTGTGGCGGCGTCACCTCGATGCGCGCTGTTTCCACGACGATGTCGGGATCGATGCCCTGCGCCTGGATCGAACGGCCCGACGGCGTGAAGTAGCGCGCGGTCGTGAGCCGGATGGCACCCTGGTTGCCGACCGGCCGGATCGTCTGGACCGAGCCCTTGCCGAAGCTGCGCGTGCCCAGGACGATCGCGCGGCGATGGTCCTGCAAGGCACCCGCGACGATCTCCGACGCCGAAGCCGAGCCGCCGTTGATCAGCACGATGATCGGCAGGCCGTTCAGCACGTCGCCGGCGCGCGCGTTGTAGCGCTGGGCCTCGTCCGAGCGGCGGCCGCGCGTCGAGACGATCTCGCCGCGCTCGAGGAACGCGTCCGAAACGGCGATCGCCTGGTCGAGCAGGCCGCCGGGATTGTTGCGCATGTCGAGCACGAGGCCCTTGAACTTCGGCCCGAGCTGCTCGCGCATCTTGGCGATCGCGGCCCGCATGCCGGCGTCGGTCTGCTCGGTGAACGAGGTGATGCGCACGTAGCCCAGCT
>JBIKWI010000048.1:0-19656 GCA_044356395.1 Tagaea sp.
GGCCGCCGGCTCGTCACCACCGCCGAGATCGGCGCGCTGGCGGCATTCCTTGCCAGCGATGCCGCGGCGGCGATGACGGGCGGCGTGCACTATGTCGATGCGGGCTACAATATCGTCGGGTGAATGACTGCGGTTCCGGGTACGGCTCCGCCCGTATAGGATGGCGGGATGGCAGACCCGATCGTCCGCCCGAACGGTTCGTCGGGCATTCTGAGCGTCGCGGACAGGACCTTCGCCTGCGCGGTGGGGAAAGGCGGGATCGTGTCCGCCGGATCCAAGCGCGAGGGCGACGGCGCCACGCCTGCCGGCGTGTGGAAGCTACGCGACGGATTCTGGCGCTCGGACCGGCTCGCGAAACCACCCGGCCCGCTCGCCTTAACGGCCATCGCACCCGACATGGTGTGGGACGACGATCCGGCATCGCCGACGTACAACACGCTGCAGCGACGCGGCCTGCCCGACCATCCCGAACGCCTGATGCGCGCGGTCGGTGTCTATGACATCGTCGTTCCGCTTGGATTCAACGACGGCCCCATTGTTCCGGGCCGCGGCAGCGCCATCTTCCTGCATGTGGCGCGCGACGGCTACACGCCCACGGCCGGCTGCGTGGCGCTCGCGCGCGACGACCTGCTGGCAATGCTGGGACTTCTCGACCAGCACCCCGCCATCGAAATCCGACAAGACTGAAACCGACAAACGCAAACCGGAGGAATACCCATGCGACTTCCAGCCATTGCCCTCGCCCTGACGACAGGGTTCGCCGCCACCGCCTTCGCCCAGATGCCGCAGATCCCGAATATCCCGCAGATCCCGGGCGTTCCGGCGATCCCGGGCGCGACGGCGCCGGCGGCGGCACCCGCACCGGTCGCGCGTGCGGGCGGCAGCTTCGTCAACCGCGACGGCAGGCCGATCGGCACCGTGACGATGGTCGAAGGACCGCGCGGCGTGGCGATCAACATCGTCCTCCAGCAGGGCGCGCTGCCGGCCGGCCGCAAGGGCATCCACATCCATTCCGTCGGCACATGCGCCGACAACGCCGCAGGCTTCGTGGCTTCGGGCGCCCATCTGGGAGCGCCGGGACTCGCGCACGGCCTGCTCAACGCGACGGGCGACTATGGCGACCTGCCGAACCTGATCGTGCATCGCGACGGTTCGGCCGAAGTCGAGATGTTCTCGACCCTCGTGTCGGTCGGTGGCGTTTCGGGGCGCGGCACGCTTCTCGACAATGACGGGGCCGCGATCGTCATCCACCAGAATCCCGATGACCACACCAGCCAGCCGATCGGCGGTGCGGGTCCGCGCATCGCCTGCGCGACGATCCAGCGGCAGTAAACGGAACTAGACCGCGTCGGCGCGGATCACGAGCCGCACGTCGCAGGCACCGCCGGGGAAACGCCGTTCGACGAGTTCGGCGCTTCCGCCGCGCACGCGGAACTCGGCCCGGCGGATGCGCGCGGTTCCCGCACCGCCGTCCGCGGGGCCGGCCACGGCCGCACCCCAGCGCGCGACGGCGGCGGCATGGCCGCGCTCGAACGCCGCACGGCAGTCGGGCGGACTGTCCAGCGCCTCGATTTCCGACACGCTGCCGGCGACAAAGGCGGCCATCGTGCTTGCCCCGCCGCGCTCGACCATCACCGCGTCCATGCCGCCGCAAAGCACGCCGGTAAGCGCGTCTGGCCCGGCGAGCGCAAGCGCCACGGACTTGCCCATGCCGAGCGCGAAAGGCGAACCGCTCGCCGCGCGACTGCCCACCGCACCGTCGAGGGCGAGGAGCAGGCAAGGCACGAGCAGCACACGGCGCATCATCGCCCCTTGCCCGCGAGCGCTGCCAGTGCCGACCCGGAAACGCGCACGCCGATCCATTCCGGCGTCTCCTCGGCCCCCAGCGAGCGGTAGAAGTCGCGCGCCGGCTTGTTCCAGTCGAGCACGACCCACTGGTAGCGCGCGCAGCCGCGTTCGAGTGCGCGTGCCGCACCCCACGCGATCAGCGCCTTGCCGATCCCGGCCCCGCGCGAATCCTCGTCGACATAGAGATCTTCGAGATAGAAGCCCGGCGTGCAGGTGAAGGTCGCGAAATTCTCGTAGAACAGAGCGATGCCGACGGCACGGCCGTCTTTCGTCTCGGCCAGCGCGGCCTCGATGCGCGGCCGCTTGCCGAACAGCGCTTCGCGAAGGTCGGCTTCCGTCGCCGTCATCCGGTCGGCGAGCTTCTCGTAGACGGCAAGCGCGCGCACCAGCCGGTAGACCGCGGGCATGTCGTCTGGCGTCGCGGCGCGGATGCGGAAGGCGGCGCTCATGCGTCGCGCCTCCGCTTGACGAGAATGATGAACGTCACCGTCATCACCGCTTCATCGCGCTGGTTGAGGGCGGTGAGGTGGAACTTGAGGATGCCGCGGTCGGGCTTCGATTTCGACGGCGCGATGTCCCTCACCTCGCCCACGGTGCGCAGCGTGTCGCCGACATAGACGGGCTTCAGCCAGCGCAGCTCGTCCATCCCCGGCCCGCCCATCGAGGCCGAGCGGATGAAGCCGGTCTGGTAGATGAGCCGGAACGCGACGGCGAGCGTCTGGAAACCCGACGCGATCAGGCCGCCGTAGTTCGACTTGCGCGCCGCCTCGGCATCGATGTGGAAGGGCTGCGGATCGTACGCGAAAGCGAATTCGACGATGCCCGATTCCGTGAACGTGTAGCCGCCGCTCTCGAAGCGGTCGCCGACCTCCAGTTCGTCGAGGTAATAATCCTGTCGCGGTGCTGCCATGTCCGATCCCCGGTCGTGCCGGGCGGAAGACTAGCCGTGTGCGGCACCCGCCGCCATCCCCTCGGCCCGGGCGGCTTCCCATCCGATCATCGCGAGCTTGCGCGGCCGCCCCCAGTGATAGTGGCTGATCGCCCCCGACTTGCGGATCACGCGATGGCACGGGACGAGCCACGAGATCGGGTTGGCCCCAACGGCCGTCCCCACCGCACGGCTTGCGGACGGCGAGCCGATGCGCAGCGCGATGTCGTCATACGCGACGAGCTGGCCCGGCGGGATGGCGAGCAGCGCTTCCCACACCTTGATCTGCCAGGGCGAACCGTAGAGCACGAGTTTCAGGTCGTCGCCCGGCTTTCGCGCCGGATCGAACAGGCGCGCAGCCAGCCTGCCGACCGCGCGCGCGTCTTCGCGGTATCCGGCATTCGGCCAGCGCGCCTTCATGTCGGCCAGCGCTTCGCTCCGACCGTCCTCGCCGGGCATGGCGAAGGCAAGGCCGCAGATGCCGCGCGCCGTCGTCATCACCAGCGCGTCGCCGAACGGCGACTGCGCCCAGCCCCACGCGATCTCCAGCCCCTCGCCGCGCCGCTTGAATTCGCCGGGCGTGACCGCTTCGTGCGCCACGAACAGGTCGTGCAGACGCCCCGGCCCGGACAGGCCGGCCTCGAGGCTGGCGTCGAGCACCGAGCCAGCACCCGCCAGGCACTTCTTCGCGCGGTCGAGGCTGAGATACTGGAGGAACTTCTTCGGGCTGACCCCGACCCAGCGCGTGAACAGGCGCTGGAAATGGAAGGGCGACAGGCCGATCTCGGCCGCCACGCGGTCGAGGTCCGGCTGGTCGTCGACGCTGCCTTCGAGGAAGGCGAGCGCTCTCGCGATGCGGTCGTAATCGTTCATGGCCCCGAAAATAGGGAGAAGCGGCCCGGCGAACCACCCGGATCTTGCGGCCTGAGCCGATTTCCGTCAGTCGACGACGTGCAGCCGCGGCAGCACGTGCCCGCGGAACACGTCGACGATCCGGTAGACCATCTCGAATTTCAACCGTTCGCGTTCCGGCACGTCGGCCCACGGGAGCAACGCGGGATGCAGGCGCCGCTCGACGTCCCGCTCGGGTCCGTATTGCCAGCCGCGCTGCATGCGCGCGGCCATCCAGTAGCCGTGCAGGTCCGCAAGATCGGCGTCGGGCACTTCGAGAAGATAGGCGACGGCATCGGCGAAGCTCTCGCGATCCCACGCACGCGCATGTTCCCATTGCGCGTAGCGTTCGCCGATGGTGATCCCGTATGCGCGGATGGCGTCGTAGCAGATCCGGGCGAGCGACTGGTGGTTCATGGCACGCCTGTCTAGCGCGCCTGCCGGATCCGCGTATTGATCTGTCTCAACCCGCGAGGGCCGGCAGCAGCGATGCGACGAGCAGCACGGCCATGGTCCAGTTGAACCAGCGCACCGTGCGCGGATCCGAGAGGAACCGGCGCAGCCAGACGCCGAACAGCGCCCAGGTCGAGACCGTCGGCAGGTTGACCAGGCCGAACGTGACGGCGACGACGGCGACGCTGAAGACATAGTCGTCGGCCAGCGTGTAGGTCGCGACGGCCGAGATCGCCATCGCCCAGGCCTTGGGATTGACCCACTGGAAGGCGGCGGCGGCAAGGAACGTCATCGGCCGGCCCGATTCGCCCGCCTCGCCGATCGTGCCGGCGTTGGCGATCTTCCACGCGAGCCACAGCATGTAGGCGAGCCCGAGGATCTTGAGCGCCGTGTGCAGCCACGGCAGCAGCGCGAAGACCTGGCCGATGCCCAGACCGACGAGCAGCACCATCAGCGTGAAGCCGATCCCGATGCCCAGCATGTGCGGGATCGTCCGCGCGAAGCCGAAATTCACGCCGGAAGCGAGCAGCATCATGTTGTTCGGTCCCGGCGTGGCCGAGGTCACGAACGAGAAGACGAGCAGCGCCAGGAACTGGTCGAGCGGCAGCATCGCCTACGTGCCCGTCTTCGCGCGCGCATATATGTGCGGGTCGGCGCGCTCCATGTAGCGCGCAGGCTCGGCGAGCGGCGTGAAGCCGTAGCGGGCGTAGAGCGCATGCGCGTCGCGCGTGGCCAGCGACCAGCGCCGGAAGCCTTGCAGCTCGGGATGGGCGAAGATCGTGTCGAGCAGGAACTTCGACAGGCCGCGGCCGCGCAGTTCCGGCACCACGAACACGTCACCCAGATAGCCGAACGTGGCACGGTCGGTCATCACGCGCGCGAAGCCGGCCTGCGCGCCGTCGGGCGCGTAAATGCCGAAGCACATCGCGCCCGCGACCGAGCGCTCGAACACGTCGCGCGGAATGCCGGTCGCCCAGTAAGATCCCGAAATCCAGCCATAGACGCGCTCGACATCGAGCCGGGCCGTCTCGTCGCTGACCGAAAAGCCGTCGGGCCTTGTCCAAACGCTCACAGCCGGTACTCGTAGTAGCGCACGCCCGGCAGCGGATTGTCGTTGTAGGGCGGGATCTCGACGAACCCCATCGCGCGGTAAAGCTCGATCGCTTCGGCCAGATGCGGCAGCGTGTCGAGCCGCAGCGTCCCGTAGCGGCGCTTGCGCGCCTCGTCGACGATCGCCGAAGCCAGCCGCCGGCCGAGGCCCCGCCCGCGCGCCGCCGGGCGCACATACAGGCGCTTCATCTCCGCGATCGTGTCGCCGACGAGCGAACGCAGCGCCACGACGCCGGCCGGACGGCCGTCGGCCTCGGCCAGAAGGATGCAGCCTTCGGGGTTCGCGTACTTGCCGGGCAGGCCGGCAAGCTCGGCCTCGAAATCCTGGAAGCACAGCGAAACGCCGAGCCCCTGCTGGTACTCGGCGAACAGCGCGCGCACCGTGTCGATGTCGCCGGCCCCCTCGGCATAGCGCAGCAGCAGCACGTCAGACATGGATCGTGCCCTCGAGATAGAGCTTCGCCGTGCCGGCCATGATCGTGCGTGCGCCGGCATGTTCGCAGTGGAGCGTGCCGCCGCGCGGGCCGACCTGCCGGGCAAGCAGCGTGCTCTTTCCCAGCCGCTGCGCCCAGTAGGGGACGAGCGTGCAGTGCGCGGAACCCGTGACCGGATCCTCGTCGATGCCCCACGCGGGCGCGAAGAAGCGCGAGACGAAGTCGCAGTCGTCGCCCGGCGCGGTCGCGATGGCGCGCCCGCGGCGCGTGGCCGAAAGCGCGCGCATGTCGGGCTTGAGCGCGCGCACGCTCGCGGCATCCGCGTAGAGCGCCATGTAGCGGTCGATCGACAGCTGGACCGAAACCGGTGCACCACCCAGTGCGGCGGCGACGGCGGCACTTTCGTCGCACGGCTCCAGTCCGCGCGCCGGAAAGTCGAGCGCGAAGCGTTCGCCCGCGCGCGAAACCGCCAGCACGCCGGACTTGGTGGAAAAGCGCACGTCCGCACGGCCCGGTTCGAGGATGGTCAGGATGACGAAGGCGCTGGCGAGCGTGGCATGCCCGCACAACGGGACCTCGACGGCGGGCGTGAACCAGCGCAACGCGAAATCCCCGCCCTCGCGCACGAAGAAGGCGGTCTCGGCAAGATTGTTCTCGGCCGCGATCGACTGCAGCACGGAATCGGGAAGCCAGGTTTCGAGCGGCACGACGGCGGCGGGATTGCCGTCGAACACGCGCTCGGCGAAGGCGTCGACCTGGTAGATGGGCAGGCGCATGCGCGGGAATTCTCCCTATGTCGCGGCTTCGCGCATGGCCCGCGCGAGTGCGGCATCGTCCGGCCGGCCGCTGGCCTCGAGACCGGCGATGGCCCCGTCGCGGTCGGCGGCATTGCGGTTCTGCGACATCTTGAATTTTCCTTCAAGACGCGTGATCGCGATCTCGAACCCGACGATGCCGCCGAGCATGCGGTCGACATACGAATCGTCCTGCGCGTCGAGCGTCCAGCCGTGGTGCTCGTACTGCCGCGCAAGCCGGTCGACGAGGACGCGAAGTTGCGCCTTCTGCGTGATCAGCTTCGGCACGCCATAGACATGGGCCGCCGCATAGTTCCAGGTCGGGACGGTGTTGTGCTTCGCGGCGTACCAGCTCGGCGAGATGTAGCCATGCGCGCCCTGGAAAACCGCAAGGACGTCGCGCGCGGCCTTCTCGCATTCGGCCAGCACGTCCGACAGCGGGTTGGGGCCGGCGAGATGGCCGATCAGCACGCCGCGCGCGGCATCGTGCTGCAGCGGCAGATGTGCGGCGACCGGCACGCCGTCGGCACCGGTCGCGACGAGGACCGCGAATCCGTTTTCCGCGACAAGCCTTGCCGTCGCGCCATCGTCGGGACTCGCAAAGTGGGAAGGGATGTACATCGGTCGGAGCGTCCCCGAGAGGGACCGCAGCGGCGCCGCCGCCGCGGTCCGGCTTCAGTTGAGCCAGAAGGGCTTGCTGGCCTCGCGGTCGACGTCGCCGTAGCTGAGACCGAGATCGGCGCGCATGTGCTCGCTCATCTCGGCAAGCTGGTGACGCTGACGCGCGCGCTCCTGCCACACATAGACTTTCTCGAACGCCGCCAGGAGCGCACGGTCGAGCGCGCGCACGAGTGCGACGGCGAGCGGAAGGCCGTTCCGCACCAGCTGCTCGATCGGACCGGATTGCACGATTGTAGCCATACAAGCCTCCTCTTTGGCGAGAAATGTCTCTATAATTGTTACTTTCGGTAACATGCCATTGACACAATATGGGGTCAATCAATACATTGTCACGATGACAACTTGGATCCCCGCGATCGCCACCCGCGTCGGCCCCCGGTATCTGGCCATCGCCGACATGCTTGCCGCCGACATCGCGGCGGCCCGCCTCAAGCCCGGCGACCGCCTGCCGACCCATCGCGATCTCGCGTGGAAGCTCGGCGTCACCGTCGGTACCGTCACGCGGGCCTATGCCGAAGCCGAGCGGCGCGGGCTGATCGCCGGCGAGGTCGGCCGCGGCACGTTCATTCGCGAGCGCATCGGCGACACGATCAACGCGATGCCCTCGCCGGCACCGCTCACCGACGACTATGTCGACCTGTCGCGCAACCTGCCCGCAATCGTCGGCCCGGCCGCCGGCCTGATCGCGCGCCACATGGCCGAGCTTTCCCGGGAAGACCTCACGCCGCTGCTGGCCTACGCGCCGAATGCCGGCCTTGCCGCACACCGCGAGGCCGGTGCCGCATGGATCGCGCGGCGCGGCGTCGCGGCCGATCCGGCCCGCGTGGCCGTCGTCGCGGGTGCCCAGAACGGCATGATGCTGGCGATCGCCGCCCTCGCCCGGCCCGGCGACGTCGTCCTGACCGAGGCGCTGACGTTCTACGGGATGAAGTCGATCGCCAACCTGCTCGGCGTGCGGCTGGTCGGCGTCGAACTCGACGACGACGGGCTGGTACCCGAAGCGCTTGAGGCCGCCTGCCGGCAGCACGCGCCCAAGGCGATCTACGCGCTGCCGACCTTCCAGAATCCGACGACGAGCCTGATGCCGATCGAGCGGCGCCACCAGATCGCCGCGATCTGCCGGCGCTACGGCGTGGCGATCATCGAGGACGACATCTACGGCTTCCTCGACGAATCCAACACGCCGCTGTCCTCGCTGGCGCCGGAACTGGGCATCTTCATCACGTCGCTGTCCAAGTCGATAGCGCCGGGTGTGCGCATCGGGTATCTCCATGCGCCCGAGGCGATCGTGCAGCGCGTGTCGGCCGCGATCCGCGCCAGCGCCTACATGACGACGCCGATGGCCGCCGAGCTTGCCGCACGCATGATCCGCTCGGGCGACGCGCTGAAAGCCGCGGCCTGGCAGAAGGGTCTCGCCGAACGCCGGCAATCGCTCGCCGCCGGGATACTCGAAGGGCACGACTTCACGGCACATCCCGCCGCCTTCCAGATCTGGCTCAAGCTTCCCGAGCCGTGGCGACGCGAGGAGTTCGTCGACGTCGCCCGGCGTCGCGGCGTCGGCGTGGCGCCGGCGAATGCCTTCGCCGTCGGACGCGCACCCGTCCCGCACGCCGTCCGCATCGCGCTGGCGGCACCCGACACCGACGAAGCGACGACGCGCGCGCTCGGCACGCTCGTCGAGATCCTCGAAGAACCGCCCGAAGGTAGCCTGCCGATGGTGTGAGTCGATGGCGTTCGATTCGCATCGGAAAATCGGGGCGGAGGATCGGACCATGCTGTCAGTCCGAGCGACATTGCAGTTCGTCCGACAGATCTGCGGACGACGCATGAATTGCGGTCAACAAGGCCTGTCGAACGAATGTCCTACGACATAAAAGCGTAGGCACTCCTAGGTTTCACTTGCGAATATTGTAGTGTCCACGAAAGATCCAACCATCGGTTCTTCGTTCGGGACAGAGCGCAATGGCCAAGTGGATACCTCAGATCGCGACACGCCCCGGCCCCCGCTACATGGCGATCGCCGAAGCGATCGCGGCCGACATCGCGAGCGGCCGGTTGTGCGACGGCGCGCGCATGCCCACGCACCGCGGACTCGCGCGCCTTCTGCAGGTCACCATCGGGACGGTGACGCGCGCCTATGCCGAGGCCGAGCGGCGCGGGCTGATCGCGGGCGAGATCGGCCGGGGGACATTCGTGCGCGCGGCGAGACTCGAACGCTTCGGCGTCGTGAAGCCGGCCGAAGGGCACGTCGAACCGTTCGTCGATCTTTCGCGCAACGTGCCGGCGGTGACCGAGACGGCCTGCGCGATGGTCGAGCGCCACCTTGCTGCGATCTCGCGCACGAACGCCTGCTCGCTGATCTCGGGCGGTCCCACGGTCGGCCGGCCCGCGCACCGCGAAGCCGGGGCCGACTGGATCGCCCGACGCCTCGGCAAGGCGGATCCGGCGCGCGTCGTCATCGTCAACGGCGCGCAGCACGGGCTGATGCTTGCCCTGGCGGCCCGCACCCGGCCCGGCGACGTGGTGCTGAGCGAGTCGCTCGCCTTCTACGGCGTGAAGTCGGCATGCGACATGCTGGGCCTGCGTCTGGCCGGCGTCGAGATCGACGCCGAAGGGATCGTGCCGGACTCGCTCGAGGCCGCCTGCCGCCTGCATGCGCCGCGGGCACTCTATACGGTGCCGACCTTCCAGAGCCCGACGACCAGCGTGATGCCGTTCGCGCGGCGCGAGATGGTGGTCGCGATCTGCCGCCGGTACGGCGTGACGATCGTCGAAGACGACATCTTCGGCTTCCTCGACGAATCGAGCGTGCCGCTGGCCGCCCTCGCACCGGAGCTGTGCGTCTACATCACGTCGCTGTCCAAATCGTTCGGCGGCGGCATGCGGCTTGGCTACCTCTACGCCGGCGAAGCCGTCATCGAGCGCGTCGCCGCGGCGATCCGAGCCACGACGATGTCGACGATGCCGCTGGCGGCCGAGCTTGCGGCGCGGCTCATCCGCGACGGCGACGCGCTCCAGTCGGCCAAGTGGCAGCGCAACCTCGCCATCCGGCGCAGCGAACTGGCGTTGCGCATCCTCGCCGGCACCGGCGTGTCGGCAAGCCACGGCGCCCCGCAGGCATGGCTGCCCGTTCCCGAGCGCTGGAGCGGCGACGAGTTCGCCGAGGCGGTCCGGGCGAAAGGCGTGGGCGTGACGCCGGGCAGCGCCTTCGCGGTGGGCCGGTCGAACGGGCCGCATGGCGTGCGTATCGCGCTCTGCGCGCACGAGAACGACAGGACCGTCGCGCAGGCGCTGGGCATCGTCGCCGGCATGCTGGGCACCGGAAGCACCCGCACGCCGGACCCCGCACTCGCCGTCGCCTGACGGAATGCCGCATCGGATTTTGCGACTTACATCGGCGCGGCTTGCGCTAATATCGTAGCGTTTCGATCGTCAAGGTCACCTTGGATCGGATGCCGCGATGATGATCCTGAAATGGACGCCCGCGATCGGTTCCCGGCCGGGACCGCGCTATATGGCGATCGTCGACCAGCTCGCCGACGACATCGCCGCCGGGCGCCTCAAATACGGCGACAGGCTGCCGACGCACCGCGCACTTGCCGGACGACTGGGCGTCACGGTCAGCACCGTGACCCGGGCCTATGCCGAGGCGGAGCGGCGCGGCCTGATCTCGTCGGAGGTCGGCCGCGGCACGTTCGTGCGCGAGACGCTCGTGGATTCGCCCGAAGCGATCCTCGCGGCACCGATCGCGAGCGAAGCCTTCGTCGACATGGCGCGGGACCGGCCGGCGGCCGCGGGCCCAGCACCCGGTGCGATCGCGCGCCACACGGTGGCCATCGCGGCGGAAGGGACGGTCGCGATGCTGCCGGCGGAGACCGCCGGCGGCCATCCTGCGCACCGCGAAGCGGGCGCCGACTGGCTGGCCCGGCGTATCGGCACGCTCGCCGATCCCGCGCGCATCCTGCTCGCCGCCGGCACGCAGAACGCGATCCTGCTCGCCATCGCGGGCGTCGCCAGTGCCGGCGAGACGATCCTGTGCGAAGAGCTGACGTCCTACGGCGTCAAGGTGGCGGCGGGCATCCTCGGCGTGAAGCTGGTCGGCGTCGGGATGGACGACGACGGCATGCGTCCCGACGCGCTCAATGCCGCATGCCGGCGCCGCGCGCCCAAGGCGGTTTACCTGTCGCCGACCTACAACACGCCGACGACCGCGGTGATGCCGCTCGAACGGCGCCAGCGGATCGTCGAGATCTGCCGGAACCACGGGACGTCGATCATCGAGGAAGACTGCTACGGATTTCTCGACGAAGGGACGGTCCCGCTCGCCAAGCTCGCGCCCGAGCGCACGACGTATTTCTCGTCGCTGTCGAAATGCGTCAGTTCGGGCCTGCCGGCGGCCTTCGTCCAGACGCCGATGAAGATTCTCGAACGCTCGCTCGCGGCCCTGCGCGCGACGACGCACTCGACCGTGCCGCTTGTCGGCGAGATCGCGGCGCGCATGATCCGGTCGGGCGACGCGGCGGCGGCGGCGGCGTGGTACCGCGAGCTTGCCCGCCGGCGCAGTGCCCTCGTCCGCCTGCTGCCGGACCGCAACCGGGTCCGGATGAGCGAGGGCGCGCACCAGCTCTGGCTCCACCTGCCCGCGCACTGGCGGCGCGACGATTTCGCCGAGGCCGCGCGACGCCATGGCGTGGGCGTCCTGCCGGGACGCGCGTTCGCAGCCGACGGATCGGACGTGCCCAACGCCGTGCGCGTGTGTTTCTGCGCACCCGACACCGAAACCGAAGCGCATGCGGGTTTCGAGCGGCTGGCCGAACTCCTCGCGCGCGGCGCCTGACCTACCGCCGCTCGAACGGATGGGCGTGGTTCAGCGGGCCGTGGCCGGCGCCGAAGCCCGGCGCGGTCTCGATCGCGCGGCGCACGTACTCGCGCGCGCGGGCGACGGCGATCTCGAGGTCGAGCCCCTGCGCCAGCCCCGTGGCGATCGCCGAGGCGAGCGTGCAGCCCGTCCCGTGCGTCGAGCGCGACTCGATGCGGGGCGATTCGAAGTTCCGCACGCCCGTATCGGTCGCCAGCACGTCGACGACGGTGTCGCCCGGCATGTGCCCGCCCTTCAGCAGCACGGCCTGGCAGCCCAGCGTCAGCATCGTCTGGGCCGCATGGCGCATCTCGTCGAGCGTGCGGATGCGCATGCCCGAAAGCGCCTCGGCCTCCGGCAGGTTGGGCGTCAGCACGCGCGCGAGCACCAGCAG
This sequence comes from Tagaea sp., assembly GCA_044356395.1. GTDB lineage: Bacteria > Pseudomonadota > Alphaproteobacteria > CACIAM-22H2 > CACIAM-22H2 > Tagaea. The sequence goes on from JBIKWI010000048.1 coordinate 12,392, forward strand.
GCGGCGCTTGAGCGTGGCGACCGCCTCGGGCTGCAGCAGCGGATGGCCGCCCTTGGCGAACATGACCGGATCGACGACGACCGGCACGCCCTTGGCCGCGGCTTCGCTTTCCAGGATGTCGGCGACCGTGTCGATGGTCGCGGCATCGTGCAGCATGCCGGTCTTGATCGCGTCGGCGCCGATGTCGCGCAGCACGACGCGCATCTGCTGGGCGATGAAGCCCGGCGGGACCGGCATCACGCCGTGCACGCCGTTCGTGTCCTGCGCCGTCAGCGCCGTGATCGCGGTCGCCGCATAGCCGTCGAGCGCGGTCACGCTCTTGATGTCGGCCTGGATGCCGGCTCCTCCGCCGGAATCCGAACCGGCGACGATCAGAACGCGTCCGCGCATCGGCGCTACTCGCCCGCGTTCTTGCGCGACTGGGCGCGCCTGTCGAGATAGCGCGGATAGCCCGGGTCGGCATCGTGCGAGCCGGCGCTCGCCGCCGCGCTCGACTTGGTGCCGCCGGCAAGCGTGCCGCCGGCCGCGACGAGGGCAGCGACGACATCGTCCACGGCGGACGTCACGAGCCCGGGATCGCCGGCCTCGGCCATCACGCGCACGACCGGCTCGGTACCCGACCGGCGGATAAGCAGGCGCCCGTCCTTCGCAAGAGCCGCTTCTGCCGCGGCGATCGCCTTCCTGACCGGTGCCGCATCCATCGGCGGGGGTCCTGCAAAGCGCACGTTCTTGAGGAGCTGGGGATAGGGATCGAACACATGGGCGATTTCCGAGGCGGGCTTGCCCGACTGCACGATCGCCGCGAGCACCTGAAGGCCCGCGACGAGGCCGTCGCCGGTCGTCGCGTAGTCCGACAGGATCACGTGGCCGGACTGCTCGCCGCCGAGATTGGCGTCGAGTTCGCGCATCGTCTCGAGCACGTGGCGGTCGCCGACCTTGCTGCGCTGGAGCTTCATGCCCTGCCGGTCGAGCCAGCGCTCGAGGCCGAGATTGGACATGACCGTCGCGACGACGTTCCTGCCGCGCAGGCGGCCGTCGGCCTTCCAGTCGCGCGCGATGCAGGCCAGCACCTGGTCGCCGTCGATCGAGTGGCCGCGCTCGTCGACGAGCTGGATGCGGTCGGCATCGCCGTCGAGGGCGAGCCCGATATGCGCGCCGTGCGCCACCACCGCCTGCTGCAGAAGTTCGATATGCGTCGCCCCGCAGCCGCGGTTGATGTTGAGGCCGTCGGGATCCACGGCGACGGGCACGATCTCGGCACCCAGTTCCCACAGCACGGTCGGCGCCACGCGGTAGGCGGCCCCGTTGGCGCAGTCGACGACGATCTTCAGCCCGTCGAGGCGCAGTCCCTTGGGGAAGCTCGACTTGACGGATTCGATGTAGCGGCCCGGCGCATCGTCCAGACGGCGCACGCGGCCGAGCTTCTCGGGCGTCACCCGACCGCCCGGATCGTCGAGGATGCGTTCGATCTCGGCCTCCAGCTCGTCCGACAGCTTGTAGCCGTCGGGACCGAACAGCTTGATGCCGTTGTCGTGGTGCGGGTTGTGCGAAGCGGAGATCATCACGCCGAGATCGGCGCGCAGCGAGCGCGTGAGAAGCGCCACCGCAGGCGTGGGCAGCGGCTCGAGGATGACGACGTCCATGCCGATCGACACGAACCCGGCCGTCAGGGCCGGCTGGAACATGTAGCCCGAGAGCCGCGTGTCCTTGCCGATGACCACGCGGTGCCGGTGGCTGCCCTGGCGCAGGATCTTGCCCGCGGCGATCGCCACCTTCATGGCGATTTCCGCCGTCATCGGCGCCACGTTCGCGGCCCCGCGAATCCCGTCGGTCCCGAAAAGCTTGCTCATGAGGCGCTTATAGGCGCTGGGCCGGGGGGCGTAAAGTCACGAAGGATTTCGAAATCTTTCGACCGCCTGCCACACCGCGAGGGCCTGGCGCGTGGCCGCCACGTCGTGGACGCGCAGGATGTCGGCCCCGCCCGATACCGCTGCGAGTGCCGCCGCGATCGAGCCGGGCAGCCGCTCCTTGGGCCGTTCGCCCTTCGACAGCGCGCCGATGAAGGCCTTGCGGCTCGCCCCGATCAGCACCGCCGTTCCCAATTCGCTAAAGCGTCCGACATCGGCGAGGATCTCGGCATTGTGCGCGACCGTCTTGCCGAAACCGATGCCCGGATCGACGGCGATGTTTGCCGCGGCGATGCCTGCCGCCCGGCAAGCGGCGATACGGCCCGCAAGATACGTCGCGATGTCGCGCGGCGCATGTTCGTAGGACGGATTCGCCTGCATCGTCCGGGGCTCGCCCTGCATGTGCATCAGCACGACGCCCGCTTTGCGCGAAGCGACGAGCGCCAGGCTCGCCGGATCGCCGGTGAGCGCCGTCACGTCGTTGACGATCGCGGCCCCGGCATCGAGGGCCGCGCGCATCGTGCCCGCATGGGTGGTGTCGATCGACACGACCGCCCCCGCCTTTGCGAGCGCCTCGATCACCGGCACGACGCGGCGCATTTCCTCGGGCTCGGGAACCGGATCGGCGCCGGGGCGCGTGGACTCGCCGCCCACGTCGAGCATGTCCGCACCCTCGTCGCGCAACCGCAGGCCATGCGCGATGGCGGCGGCCGTATCGTAGAAATCGCCGCCGTCCGAGAACGAGTCCGGCGTGGCGTTGACGATGCCCATCACCAGCGGACGGGAAAGCTCGAATCGTTCGAAGCGGCGCATGGAGCCCTCACCCTGACCCTCTCCCCCGAGAGGGGAGAGGGAATCGCAGCGGGCTTGAGCTTAGCGTCCCCTCTCCCGCTTGCGGGAGAGGATAAGGGTGAGGAGGGCGGGCTAGGCGCCCGGCTGGGGCTGGGGATCGAAGCCGCCGGCCGGCTTGGTGCCGGAGGACGGGACCGAACCGCGCCGGCCGCCGGGCTTCGTGGTCGGCGGCGGATCGTCGGCCGTCGGGCGCACGATCGGCTCGCCGCGCAGCAGGGCCTTGACATCGTCGCCCGACAGCGTCTCGAACTCGAGCAGCGCCTTGGCGAGCTTGTGCAGGTCGTCGATGCCCTTGGTGAGCAGCACGCGCGCCTTGGCCTCCGCCGTCTCGATGATCCGGCGCACTTCCGAATCGATCGTGTTGGCGGTGACTTCCGACATGTTCTGCGTCTGCGTCACCGAGTGGCCGAGGAACACTTCCTGTTCGTTGGCCGAATAGCGCACGCGCCCGAGCTTCTCCGACATGCCGTATTCGGTGACCATCCGGCGCGCCATGCTGGTCGCCATCGAGATGTCGCCCGAAGCGCCGGTCGTGACGTTCTCCTCGCCGAAGATGATCTGCTCGGCCACGCGGCCGCCGAAGGCCATCACCAGACGGGCCTCCATCTCCTTCTTCGACTGCGAGTACTTGTCGCGCTCGGGCAGGCTCATCGTCAGGCCCAGCGCGCGGCCGCGCGGGATGATCGTCACCTTGTGGAGCGGATCGTTGCCGTCCTCCCACAGGGCCAGCAGCGCATGCCCGGCCTCGTGATAGGCGGTCAGTTCCTTTTCCTTCTCGGTCATGACCATCGAGCGCCGTTCGGTGCCCATCATGACCTTGTCCTTGGCGTCCTCGAGCTCTGCCATCGTGACCATGCGCTTGCCGCGCCGGGCAGCCAGCAGGGCCGCCTCGTTGACGAGGTTGGCGAGATCGGCACCCGAGAAACCGGGCGTGCCGCGCGCGATGACCTTGGGTTCCACATCGGGTGCCAGCGGCACCTTGCGCAGATGCACCTTCAGGATCTTCTCGCGGCCGAGGACGTCGGGATTGGGCACGACGACCTGGCGGTCGAAACGGCCCGGCCGCAGCAGGGCGGGATCGAGCACGTCGGGCCGGTTGGTGGCCGCGATCAGGATGACGCCTTCATTGGCCTCGAAGCCGTCCATCTCGACGAGCAGCTGGTTCAGCGTCTGCTCGCGCTCGTCGTTGCCGCCGCCGAGGCCCGCGCCGCGATGGCGGCCGACCGCGTCGATTTCGTCGATGAAGATCAGGCAGGGCGCGTTCTTCTTGCCCTGCTCGAACATGTCGCGCACGCGGCTGGCACCCACGCCGACGAACATCTCGACGAAGTCGGAGCCGGAGATCGTGAAGAACGGCACGTTCGCCTCGCCCGCGATGGCGCGCGCGAGCAGCGTCTTGCCGGTACCCGGCGGGCCGACGAGCAGAACGCCCTTGGGGATCTTGCCGCCGAGGCGCTGGAACTTCTGCGGGTCGCGCAGGAACTCGACGATCTCCTCGAGCTCGCCCTTGGCCTCGTCGATGCCCGCGACGTCCTCGAACGTCACGCGGCCGACCTTCTCGGTCAGCAGCCGGGCCTTGGACTTGCCGAAGCCCATCGCGCGTCCCCCGCCGCCCTGCATCTGGCGCATGAAGAACACCCACAGGCCGATCATGACGAGGAATGGCGCCCACGAGATGAGGATCTGGAGCAGCGGATGCATCGGCTCTTCGAGCGGTGCCGCCGAAAACGACACGTTCGCCTTCTGCAGGCGCTCGACGAGCGAGGGATCGTTCGGCGCGTAGGTGACGAAATTGCGCCCGTCGGGCTGCAGATGGCCGCGGACCTGCGGGCCCGAGATCGTCACGTCGCGGACCTGCTGGCGCTCGACCATGTTCAGGAACTCGGAATACTGGATCTGGGCGGCGTTGCCGCGCGGGCTCGACCCCTGGAAGAGGTTGAACAGCGCGATCAGCAGCAAGCCGATGATCACCCACAGCGCCAGATTTTTGCCGAAATTGTTCAAGGACTTGGCCTCGCTTTACGACTTGCTGTCCGCCGGCTCCACGAACCAACCGGCGAAGAGCGGGCCAGCCAATGCATGCCGGGGACGGAAACGGACGTCCACGGTATCAAGCGGATACAGGGGGCGTCCATAAAAGAGGTGGGGTACCGCGACCACCCCGTCAAGGTCCCGGATCGCCGGAAGGCTCGCCCGCGCGGCCGGGGGCACCTGCTTTGCCGCTTGCGCGCGCAGCGCGCGCGGTAACCCGCCCCAGCCGTCGGGCCCCAGCGCGCCCAGAACGAGACGGGAACCGGCGCGCAGCCGGGCTTCGAAGCGGCCGTCCCAACGGACCGGCACGCCCGGTTCGAGCGCCACCGGCGGTTCGAGATCGGCCGCCTCGCGCGCGACAAGCAGCTGCACCCCCTTCAAGGGCACCAGCCGGCAGCGGCCGAGCGTGCGTGCCGCGACGTCGTCCGCCGCGCCCAGAGCGCGCATCGTCGCTTCGACGCGCGCCCCGCGCGGCGCATAGTCGCCGCCGCCGATGGTGCGCGTGACGCGCGCAAGCGCCGCGCACGCCATGTCGAACGGAGCCCGCGCCAGGACCGCCCGCTCGACCAGCGCGAAACCCGCCGGATCGAGCGATACGCCGCACGCCAGCAGGCGGGCCAGTTCCGTCTCGCGCGCCGCGCGCGCCTGCGCCAGCGCGTCGAACGGCCGGTCGGGCACCGGGCCGGCAAGGCGCAACGCCGCCCGCGCGAAACGCGGATCGCGGTTGCTCGGATCCTCGAGCCAGTCGAGGCCGCGTTCGCGGCAGGCGGCGAGCAGGTCGTCGTGACGAAACCCCAGCAGCGGACGCACGAGGCGCATGTGCGTGCGCTCGACGATCGCCGACATGCCGGCCAGGCCGTCGGCCCCCGAGCCGCGCGCATCGCGCAATGCGGCCGTCTCGCGCTGGTCGTCGCCGGTGTGGCCGAGCAGCAGGTGCCAGATGCCAGCCCGCGCGCAGGCCGCTTCGAGCAGCGCCACGCGCGCATCGCGGGCGGCCGCCATCACGCCGGTTGCCGGCTTGGGCCCTTGCCAGCGCAGGCATCCGAATTCGACGCCGAGGGACGCCGCGCGCGCGGCCAGCAGCCGCGCTTCGTCGGCGGAATTCGCGCGCAGGCCGTGATCGACGTGAAACGCCTGCACCCGCCCGCCCCGCGCGGCTGCCCAATCGAGCGCAAGTGCGAGCAACGCTGTCGAATCGCCGCCGCCCGACCACGCGACCGCGACATGCGGGTTCGGTTCGAAGGGCCCGAGCCGCGCCATCGCGCCAGCGAACCGCGCGGTCGTCGCTCGCGTGCAGGCGCCGGTCACGGCGCCCGGCAGCCTAGCCGCACGACAGGCGGGTGCGCTCGCGCTGGGCGGCGATCTTTATCGACTGGGTGGCGGCGGGATAGCGCCGGTCGAGCTCGGCGAGCGTGCCGCAGGCATCCGCCTTGCGGTTGAGCTGGCCCAGCGACTGGCCCAGACGCAGGAGACTGTCCGGCGCCTTGGCGTTCTGCGGGAAACGGCGGAACTGCTCGGCGAAGGCGGCCGACGCGTTCGTCCAGTCGCGCCGCGCATAGAACGTCTCGCCCAGCCAGTACTGCGCGTCGCCGGCAAGGCGGTGTGTGCCGTTGGCCGAAACGAAGCCGCGCAGCGCGCTTTCCGCACGGCCGAAATCGCCGCGGTCCTGCACGGCCTGCTGGTAGAGCCCGTAGGCGAACTCGTACTGCGTCTCGGGCGGGCCGGCCGGCAGTGCAACGTTTGCCGCGGCGGCGGGCGCCCCGCCGGCCTGTGCGGCCTGCGGGTTGGCGGCCTGGGGCGCCGTGGCCGGGCCGCCGGGGACCAGCTGGATGCGCGCCTCGCCGGGCCGGACGACCGGGGCCGAAGCGGGTGTGCCGGGTGCCGCGGCGGCCGGTGCGGGTGCCGCTTCGGCGGCGGCGGCGGCAGGCGCCCCGCCCTTTTCGATCTGGCCGAGGCGGAAATCGACGTCGCCGACGAGCTTGTCGAGCCGCTGCTGGACGATCGTCACGCGGTTGAGCGTCTCCTCGATGCGGCCCGTGAGATCGCGGATCTGCCCTTCGAGGGCGGACAGGCGGATGTCGGTCTGCTCGACGAAGCCGCTCGACGGCACGGTGCCCGCACCCGGCGCCATCTGCTGGGGCGGCGGCGGGCTGACCGGCTGCACCGATCCGCCGCCGCTGCCGCCGCGCGCGAGGTTGCGCTGCATGACGTCCATGTCGCGCTGCAGGCGGTCCATGCGGTCGATCAGCGGGCGGAGGTCTTGGGTCTGGGCGCGGGCCGGAACCGGCGCTGTCCAGACGGCGGCCGCGGCAAGCGCGGCGCAAAGGGCGAATCGGCGGATCATGAGGGCGGAGTTTAAGGTCCGCGGGCGGCGAAATAAAGGCGCGGAAATCCCTCTCCCGCGAACGGGAGAGGGTCGCTTCCTTCAGTTGACCAGCATCACGCTGCGGCGGTTCTGGCTCCACGCGGCTTCGG
>JBIKWI010000049.1:0-19606 GCA_044356395.1 Tagaea sp.
GGCAATGACAGCGTCGCCTGAGGGGCTGACGCGGACGACGTCGAAACTCGGTCGCGTCGCGGTCACGGCCGGCGGCGTCGCCGGCAGCGGCGCGAAAGCCTGGGACGGGTTGGGAACCGCCGGCGCAGCAACCGGCGGATTTGCGGCGGTCGGCCTGGCGGGCGGGCGGGCATCCTCGGCATCCCAGCCGCGCAGCGCGATGACGCTCGCGACGATAAGGAAAATCGCGCCAATCAGGGCGAGGAGCGAGTTGCGGTTCATGCGGGGGTTACGACTCGAAACGAGTTGAAATCGGTCAAGGCAGACTATGCCTGCGCGTCCACGGTCGCAATCTTCACCCGGCCGTCGTCAGGGGGTGCCGCTTCGGACCCGGTTGGAAATCGGCTTCAACTGGCGCAGGTAGGCGATCATCGCCTTGCGGTCGTCGGGGGTAAGCTTGGAGGTCGATTTCGCGACCACTTCCCCCATTTCGCCGCCGACGGAATCGCCGTCGCGGGTCATGCCGCTGCCGAGCAGGTCGTCGAGTTCGCCGTCCGACCATTTGCCGATCCCCGTCTCGGCGTCCGGCGTGATGTTGGGGACCCTTCCGCCCCCCGGCGGATTGCGGTCGCCGGCAAAGAGCAGTGCCGGGTCGAGTCCGCCCAACCGATTTCGGGGCGAATGGCATTCGGCGCAATGACCGAGCGCGCCGGCCAGATATGCGCCCCGGTTCACCTGCGCGCTCTTCGCCGGGTCCGGCTTGAACTCGCCCGGCGCGAAATGCAGGAGTTTCCAGCCGAACTGGAGCATGCGCAGATTGAACGGAAAGCCGACATCGTGCGGCCGGTTCGGCCGGTCCGAGATCGGCAGCGAGAAGATATAGGCCTTGAGATCGATGAGGTCGACGTCGGCGATCTTCGTGAAGGACGTATACGGAAAGACCGGGAAATAGTGGGCACCGTCGGGGCGGCGCCCCTGCCGTACCGCACGGATGAAGTCGGCGTCGGACCACTTGCCGATGCCGGCCTCGGGGTGCGCCGTGATGTTGGGGCCGTAAAAGCTGCCGAACGGCGTCTTCAACTCGCGCCCGCCGGCAAGCAGTTGCCCGTTGTTCGTCGTGTCGGTGTGGCAGCCGGCACATCCGCCGGCCGCGAAGATGTATTCGCCGCGCTTGACGTCGCCGACCTGTGCCGCCGCCGGCAGCCCCGTCGCGAGTGCCAGAACGAGCGCACCCGCAAGGCGGAATCTCGCCACCTTGCGGGTGCCCCACGTCATCGCGCGCTACTCAGTTCGCCGGGCGACGGAACGGCGTATGGCAGGCGCCGCAAGTCTGGCCGAGCGCCGCGAACCCGGCCTTGAAGCCGGCCTCGTCGTTGGCGGCCGCAAGCGTGACAAGGTTGCTGGCAGCCGCGACCTGCCGGTCGAAGATGGCATCGAACTCCGCCTTGCGCTCCCAGATGGCCGGCAGTGCCGCCGTCTGGCCCTTGTCGGGCCCGGTGCCGGCCGGGAAGAGCGCTTTGGAACGCGTCGCTGCGTCGCGGGCGCTCGCGGCGGCCGCACCGGCAGCCTGCGCGTTCCACGGCGCTTCGCCGCGGACGATCGGCGCCAGGACCCGCATCGCGCCGCCATTGGCCTTCATGACCTCCTGCCGTTGGGCGATTTCGGCCGGCGCCTGTGCGACTGCCGTGACGGCCGTACCGAAAATCGCAGCGCCGACGAAGGCGGCGCAGGCGGCTTGACGGACGAAAGACTTCATAGGGGATGATCCTTTTCCGGTTTCTCGGTTAACGTCGGATGTGTATGACGAATCTGCCGTCGCGCTTGAGATACGGCACGATGCGATTTAAGCATTCGCCCGAACGAGGCGGCAAGACGGACAACAATGTCGAACCAGGCAAAACACTGTTTTATTTTCGGTAACAATCGATGACGGGAATACGCTCGGTCTGCGTCTATTGCGGCTCTTCGAACGAAGGCAACCCGTCGCACCGCACGGACGCGTTCCGGTTCGGCGGGCAGTTGGCGGCTGCGGGCATCGACCTCGTCTATGGCGGCGGCCGCGTCGGCCTGATGGGCGCCGTTGCCGACGGCGCGATATCCGGCGGCGGCCGTGTCGTCGGCATCATCCCCGAGCATCTGATGAAAGCCGAGGTCGGCCACGGTCAGGTCACCGAACTGCATGTCGTCGGGTCGATGCATGTCCGCAAGGAGATGATGTTCACGCGATCGGACGCGTTCGTCGTCCTGCCGGGCGGTCCGGGCACGCTCGACGAGATGTTCGAGATCCTGACCTGGCGCCAGCTCGGCCTTCACGACAAGCCATTGGTCGTCGGCAATCTCGATGGATACTGGAACGGCCTCATCGCGATGATCGACGGGATCATCGACGCCCGTTACGCACGCCCCTCGTTCCGTACCTACTTCGAGGTCGTCGACGTGATCGACGCGATCCTCCCCCGCCTGCGTTCGGCCCCGGCTTCCCGGACGGTGCCGCAACCAGAAAAGCTATAGGTCGCGAAGAGAGCCGGGTTTGCGCCTCGAATCACCGAACTAGCCGAGCCGGCCACGCGGCAAGCCGCCGCATGCGGGCATCGGGCGGCGCGCCGCGCTGGATTTCCCGGTGCGCGTATCGTATCCCTCCCGTTGGAATCGCGTCTGTCCTAGGGGGAGTCCGCAATTATGAAAAAGATCAAGGTCGCCAATCCGATCGTCGAACTCGATGGCGACGAAATGACCCGCATCATCTGGAAGATGATCCGTGACCGGCTGATCACGCCGTTCCTGGACGTCGACCTCAAGTACTACGATCTCGGCATCGAGAACCGCGACAAGACCGACGACCAGGTCACGGTGGATTCCGCACACGCGATCCGCCAGCACAAGGTCGGCGTGAAGTGCGCGACGATCACGGCCGACGAAGGGCGGGTCAAGGAATTCAACCTGAAGCAGATGTGGCGTTCGCCCAACGGGACGATCCGCAACATCCTCGACGGGACCATCTTCCGCGAGCCGATCATCTGCAAGAACGTGCCGCGCCTGATCCCGGGCTGGACGGCGCCGATCGTGATCGGCCGCCACTCGTTCGGCGACCAGTACCGCGCGACCGACTTCATCGTCCCGTCGGCCGGCAAGCTGTCGATCACCTTCACCTCGAAGGACGGCGAGACGAACATCCGCCACCAGGTGTTCGACTTTCCCGGACCCGGCGTGGCACTGGCCATGTACAACGTGGACGAATCCATCCGCGGCTTCGCGCGCGCATGCTTCAACTACGGCCTGAACCGCGGCTATCCGGTCTACCTGTCGACGAAGAACACGATCCTCAAGATCTACGACGGGCGCTTCAAGGACATCTTCCAGGAGATCTTCGACGCCGAGTTCAAGGACCGCTTCAAGGAGAAGGGTCTCATCTACGAGCACCGCCTGATCGACGACATGGTCGCCTCGGCGCTCAAGTGGCCCGGCAACTTCCTGTGGGCGACGAAAAACTACGACGGCGACGTCCAGTCCGACACGGTGGCACAGGGCTACGGCTCGCTTGGCCTGATGACCTCCGTCCTGACCACGCCGGACGGCCAGTGCATCGAGTCCGAGGCCGCCCACGGCACGGTCACGCGTCACTACCGCGAACACCAGAAGGGCAAGGAGACGTCGACCAACCCGATCGCGTCGATCTTCGCCTGGACGCGCGGCATCTGGTATCGCGGCCAGTTCGACAAGACCCCCGAAGTGTGCCTGTTCGCCAAGACGCTCGAGCGCGTGTGCGTCGAGACGGTCGAATCGGGGTCAATGACCAAGGACCTCGCGACGCTGATCTCGCCCGACCAGCCCTACCTCTCGACGTCGAAGTTCCTCGAGAAGATCGAGCAGAACCTCCACAAGGCGATGAACTGAGTCGTCACTTTTGCCCCCGGGGCCGGCCATTGCGCCGGCCCGGGGTTTGGCGCACGCTACGGACGCCGTTCCCCGCGCCGAGTTCGACAGACCTTGCTGCGTCCCTTCATCAACAGCCGCCCCCTGACACGCGCCGCCGACGCCCCGGCCGGCGTCGTCAATGGCGCCGATCTCGGCGAGCACATCGTCGTCGATCTGGGCACGCCGCTGTCCGGTTTCGATCGCCTGGGCGCCAAGGCCTATGCGGCTGTCGACCGGCGGTTTCCCGACGGCCAGCATCTCGCCTTCGTCTGCGAGCCGGATCGTTCGGTCCGGATCCGCGCGGCACAGCGCCAGCGCGGCGTCGCGCGGTCGGGCCTGCTTTCCCTGCTCGACGCGGGCGTATTGAAGCGCAACGGCGCACGCGATGCCTACGCCTTCGTCTACGAGAAGCCCGTCGGCCCGACGCCGCCGCGGCGCATGTGGGGCGGCTGGGCGCCGCGCACGCTGATCCAGAACTTCCTGAAGCCGATGTGCGCGGCACTCGCCGAAATCGTCGAGCGCGGCGAGATCCACGGCTCGATCCGGCCCGATAACATATTCAGCCAGGACACGAAGGGGCAGCTGTTCGCGCTCGGGCCAAGCGTCCTCGGCCCCGTCGGCTACGACCAGCCGGCGCCGTTCGAGCCGATCGAGCGCGCGCTCGCCACGCCCGACGGCAAGGGGATCGGCGGTTCGATCGACGACATGTTCGCGTTGGGAATGACTCTCTATTGCTTCTCGACCGGCAAGTATCCGGGCGAGGGGCAGGATCCCGATGCGCTCATGGCACGGCGCCTCGCCTACGGTTCGACCAGCGCCATGATCGACACCTCGCAGATACCCAGCGAGCTGTTCGATCCGGTCATGGCGCTCATCGACGACGACGTTAAGACGCGCTGGTCCCTCGCCGCCATCACCGACTGGACCAACGGACGGCGGCCGCAGATCGCGCAGAAGCGCCCTTCGGCGCGGCGCGGAACGCCGCTGCAGATCGGCCCGGTCCAGTGCCTGGAGCCGCGCGAGCTCGCCTTCGCCGTCCATCGCTATCCCGAGCAGGCTTCCACGGCACTCGAGCGCGGCGAGGTCGCGAACTGGATCAAGGCGAACGACATCCAGCTTGCCCTGGCACTCAATATCGACGACAGCGGAACGGCGGCCCAGATCAGCGCGACGAAGGAGGTTCTCCTTGCGCGTGAAGCCGTGCGCCTCGACCCTGTCGGTCCCATCCGATACCGCGAGTTGTCGTTCTTCCCGAACGGCGCCGGTGCCGTGATCTATGCGGCCCTGCTGGATGGCGGCAAGCGCCAGCAGTTCGAGGAGCTGTTTTCCGCGCGCCTTGTCCATCTCTGGGCGAAGGCGGCGACGCCGCTCGGTCTGATCGACGAACCGGCGAAAGCCCTGCTCGATCTCGAGAATCGGGTCTCGAACAGGGTCGAGAAGCTCGAAAGCGCGCTCTACAAGCTCAATCCCGACGCGCCGTGCCTGTCGCCAGAGGTGCAGGGCCGCTGGGTCGACACGCTCGGCGATCTCCTCGACGTGTTCGAAGCGGGCCTGGCGCGCGGCAACTTCGAACCCGACGCGCACATCGTCGCGTTCCTGGGCGCACGGGGCGGCATCACGGCTGCCGATCTTGGCGCCTTGCGAACGTTCGACGGCAAGGATCCGCGACGGGCAGCGGCGATCCTGAAGCTCGGCGTGCGCATCGTCGTCGAGGCGAAGGGCAAGCAGCTCCCGAACCTGACGAAAGTCTGCCATTTGGCGGCGCGCGCACTGATCGAACGGCTGCGCAATCCGGGCGTGCGCGAGGAGACGGCCGCGAAGGCCGATGCGGCGGCCGCGGCGTTCGATATCCAGAGTCTTGCGGACATCGCGACCGATCCCGACGTGTTCGGCGCCGACAATGCCGAGTTCATGCGCGCCAAGCAGGAATTCGACGCCAACCAGCGCATCCTCGACATGCGCGATTCCATCGTCGAAACCACCGCACGGATGGGCAGTGAAAAGGGCCAGGAAATAGCACTTGTGATCCTTTCCGGGATGGCGGTCGTCACGGTGCTGTTCCAGCTCTTTTCGCAGATCGGCAAGGTCGGACAATGAGCTTCCGCACGCTCCTGATCGTCTTCGCGATCCTCGCGGCAACGGTCCTGATCGCGGCCGTCTTCGTGCTCAAGCCGTCGATGATGGTCTACGTGTTCGGCATCTTCGCGCCTTGCGCCGTCGTGGGACTGCTCGAAGGCGGCGGCAAGCGCTTCATCTCGCTCGGCGGCGGCGCCATGACGCTCGCGGCCGCAGGACCGGTCATCCTGGTCGGCCTGCTCGACCCGATCCGCAATCCGACCGCGGATCCGATGGCCTGGATCATTCCGCTTTGCGCGGCTGGTGCCGGGTTCGTCGTCGCCTTTGCGGCACCGGCGATCGGCCGGGCGATGCACCGCCGCACGCAGGGCGACCAGTTCCAGCTTCTCGAACAGAGACAGACGGAACTGCGGGCGGCATGGGGCGATTCGCTCGATGGACCGAAGCCCGAGGAACAGGGCTCTTGAAACCGGAAGGACCCGGAATGGGACGGATGATGCGCGGCACCGCCTTGCTTGCCGCACTTGCCCTCGCCGCTTGCGGCGGCGGCGGTTCTGACGACGGGCCGTTGCAGCTGGCCCAGATGGGATCGTTCCATATCGGCGGCCGCGACGTGACGGTCAGCGGACAGCCGATGCGCGAGATCGCCATCGCGCCGGGCGGCGCGCAGGCGCGCATCGATCCGAACGGAACTTTCGCGGTCGAACATGCCTACGTCCAGTACTTCATCCCGAGCTATCGCCGGTCGTCGGTGCCGATGCTGCTGATGCATGGCGGCGGGCTGACGGGCGCGAGCTACGAGACGACGCCCGATGGCCGGGAGGGCTGGGTCAACTATTTCCTGCGCCGCGGATGGTCGGTCTACAACGCCGATGCCGTCGAACGCGGCCGTGCCGGATGGACCCACACCTTCGAGGGCGCGCCGGTTTTCCTCGCCAAGCACGATGCCTACGAGCGCTTCCGCATCGGCGGCGGGCCCGGTACCTATGCGCGCCAGGAAGTCCTGCCCGGGAACCAGTTCCCCGTCGATGCCTACGACAGCTTCGTCAAGCAGATCGTTCCGCGGTGGACGACGACCGACAACGCGACCGTCGCCGCCTATGTCGCAATCATCGACCGCGTCTGCCCCTGCGTGCTGCTGGCGCACAGCCAGGCCGGCCAGTTCGTTTTCCGCGCGGCCGAATCCCGCCCCGACAAGGTGCGCGCGATCGTCGCCGTCGAGCCGGCCGGCTTCGGCGATCCGGCCGGCGTGGAACGGCTGAAATCGGTCCCCGTCCTCGCGCTGTACGGCGACTACATCGACCAGGATGCCCGCTGGCCGACCATCAAGGGCGCCGGCCTGATGTATTTCGCCGCCATCCGCGGGGCCGGCGGCGATGTCGCCGTCATCGATCTTCCGCAGATCGGGGTCAACGGCAACAGCCACATGCTGATGATGGACAAGAACAACGCCGACGTCGCCGGCATCATCAATCGCTGGCTTGCCGATCGCGGTCTCTGGCGTTGAACCTGTCGCGTAGCAGCGAGTAGAGCCCGGCAGCGACGATCAGCCCGATACCGGCAATGGTCGGCCCATCCGGAAGCGTGCCCCAGATCACGAAGCCGGATGCGACGGCCCACAGGATTGCCGTGTAGCGGAACGGCGACACCACGGATATCTCGCCCGACCGCATCGCGACGATCATCAGCTGCATTCCCGTCCCCACGAAGAATGCCGCCGCAGCGACATATCCCAACTCCTTGAGACCGATCGGCGCCCATCCGTCGATTGCAACGCCGGCGGCCGCAGCCGTCGTACCGGCAACGACGCCTCCGAGCAGCACGACGATCGAAGGCACGCGCGACGGGATCGTCCGCGTCAGCGTGTCCCGGAACGCGAAAAAGACCGCGGACGAAAGACTGACGGCTAGCCAGATATCGAATCCCTCGACGGTCGGCCGCAGGATCAGCAGCACGCCGGCCATGCCGGTCAGGACCGCCAGGAACTGGCCCAGTCCGATCCGCTCTCCCAGAATCCAGCGCGACAGCGGCAGGACGAAAAGCGGCGTCGCCATGTGGATCGCAAGCGCCGTCGCGATCGGGATATGAGCGAGCGATACGACGTAGGTGACCGTGCCAAGTCCTTCGGCAATCGTGCGAACGAGCGTACGTGACTGGAGAAGTCCGCCGACATGCTCGAGGGCGCGCAGACGCCACGCCAGCAGGAAAATCATCGAAAAGAGAAGTAGCCCGCGCACGAACAGCAACTGCGCCGCGCTCGCTCCCTCGCTGGCCATCTTCATGAACGAGTCGGAAGCAACGACGAGCGCCATCGCGCCTGCCATTGCGGCAATTCCGCGCGCATTGCCGGCGCTCATGCGGTGCGCGACCGCACGCGTTCGCGGTGCAGCGCGTAGAGTCCGGCACCGAGGATCAGGGAAACGCCGAGCCAGGCGACCGGATCGGGAATCTCGCGCCAGACGACCCAGCCCACGCCAGTCGCCCACAGGAGGGCCGCATAGCGGAATGCGCCTGTGAAGCTCACCTCGCCCTTGCGCATTGCCATGACGACGAGCGTGTATCCGACGCCCACGAGCACGGAGGCAAGGCACAGCGACGCGAACGTCGCAGCATCCACGGGAACCCAGCCTTCGACAAGGCTCCACGCGATGGTCGAAACGGTGACCGTTCCGGCCATCGTGAGCGCGATCAGCAGCGACGGTATCTCGCTCGATATCCGCCGGGTCGACACGTCGCGCAACGCGAAGAAGATCGACGAACCGAACGAAAGCAGCAGCCAGGGGTCGACGCCGTCGACCGACGGCCGCAGGATCAGCATGACTCCGAGGAAGCCGACGAGGATCGCCGCGATCCGCCGCCAGCCGTACCGCTCGCCGAGAAAGAGAGCGGCCAGCGGCAGGATGCACAAGGGCGTCGCCATGTTGAGGGCCACCGCCGTGGCAAGCGGGATATTCGGAAGCGCCAGCATGTAGGCGAACGACCCGATCGTCTCGAACCCGGCCCGGCCGACGACCATCGGGTTCGCCAGGCTCGGCCAGCGCGAGAAGGCGCCGCTCATGTAGGCGACGGCGCCCAGCCCCAGCGTCACCATCACGCCCCGGATCGCCATCGCCTGGATGATCGACATCTCCTGCGCGGCAAGTTTCATCACCGCGTCGTTGATCACGAAGAAGACGGTCGAAAGCGTCATGAAACCGGCCGCGCGGATATTGTCCTGCTTCCGGTCCGACGGCGGGCGCTGGGTGTCATGCATTACCGGAGGATATCCTAGCGGCTCGCGGAAGAGTTGCTCGACAAACGCGCAGCCGCCTCGCGTTCGACGCGGGCCTTGAGTTGCGGATACTCGTCGCAGACACGCTGGAATTCCACACCGCCGAGTTCGAGGAGTTCGCAGTCGGTCGCGGCGACCACCGTCGCCTTGCGCGGCACGTCCATCAGGAGGGCGATCTCGCCAAAATACGTCCCCGGCCCCAGTTTCACCTTCTGCGGCTCGACATGGACTTCCGCCTGCCCGCTGACGACGAAGTACATCGCGTGGCCGGGTTCGCCCTTACGCACGATGATGCTGTCCTTGGGCATCGCGCGCGGCTGCAGCAATCTGGCGACTGACGCGATGACGGCCGCATCAAGGTCGGCGAACAGCGGCAGCTTCGCGATAAGCCGCCACGTGACGATGAATTCGCGCTTCTTGAGTTCGACCGCGAACCCGTTCGCCAGGATGCCGGCCGGAACCGCGAAAAGCGCGATCCCGATCAGGAGAACGACGCCGGCCCAAAGCTTGCCCCAAAGTGTGATCGGCGCCATGTCGCCATAGCCGACCGTCGCGATCGTGACGATTCCCCACCACATCGAATGCGGTATCGAGGCGAAGAGTTCCGGCTGCGCCCCGCGCTCGAGATAGTACATGCCGCTCGATGCCAGAAGCAGGAGCGTGAGCAACGCCGCCAGTGCTGCACCCAGAGGCCGCATCTCTATCCGAAGGACGGAGAAGACGAGGTCGAGGCCGGGGAAGTACCGGGTCAGCTTGAAGACGGCGAGAAGCTCGCAGACCTCCGCGACCGGGCCGCCGAGGCCGAACAGGCGATCGCCGACGAAAAAGACCATCGGAACACCGGCGTCGACAATCCCGAGCGGAGACACCAGATAGGCGAACCGCGCCTTTGCGTCGGACATGGCGCCGGCGTGGTACCTCTCCGGCGCGGTCCAGATACGCAACAGCCACTCGACGACGAACAGCGCGCCGATGGTGAACTCGAGGATGCCGAACGTGCCCAGCACGTCGCGCCCCAGCGTCGGGACCGTCCGCAAGACGCCTTCAGCCAGCCAGAGCAGTATCGCGGACGTGAAGAACAGATCGCATGCCCGACGGGACCAGGACGGGACACCATCGTTCTCGATCGCCGAATAGACAGCGCCACGCAATTGGGCCCACTCCCCCGGTTATGCGACGAGACTGCCTGCCGCATACCTGCGGATCAAGCCTCAATCGATCCGCCAGGGCGCATGCGCGAAGCGGCGCATCATGAAGTCGACGAACGCCGCCGTCTTCGGGACCCTGTGCCGGCTTTGCGGATAGACGACGGCGATCGGCACCGTCTCGACCTTGTGATGCTCGACGAGCACCGGAACCAGCCGGCCATCCCGGATATAGTCGGAGAACACGAAATCCGCGAAACGCACGAGTCCCACGCCCCGCAAACCCAGTTCGAGGACCGCACTGGCGCTGTCGGCCGTCACCGGCCCGTTGACGACGACCGCTCCCCCGCGGAACGGCCAGCGGGCAAGGTCCGGCATGCCGGCCATCGTGATGCAGTCGTGGCGCGCGAGATCTTCGGGCCTGCGCGGAATGCCGCGCCTTGCGAGATAGGCCGGTGCCGCGCAGATCATGCGCTTCAGGTCGCAGATCTTGCGCGACACGAGACGGTCGTCGCCGACGCTGCCGATCCGGACCGCGAGGTCGGCACCGGACTCGATCAGGTCCACGCGCCTGTCGTCGAGCGAAAGCTCGATCTTCAGGTCGGGGTGTCGCTGCATGAATTCCGGCAACGCGGGAACGAGCTGGTGGATCGCGAACGCGTTGCCGGAATTGATCCGCAGCAATCCGCGCGGGCGCTCGCGGAAGCCGGCGACTTCGGCCTCCGCGCTCCGGATATCCTCTAGGATCAGGCGCGCGCGCGCGAAATAGGCTTCGCCCTCCGGCGTCAGCGACAGCCGGCGTGTCGTGCGCTTCATCAAGGTGACGCCGAGGCGGGCCTCGAGGCGCGCCACGAGCTTCGACAGCGCCGACGGCGTCAGCTTCAGCGCACGGGCCGCCGCCGAAAAGCTTGCCCGCTCGACCGTTTCGACGAAGGCCGACATCTCGCCCGTGCGGTCCATCCTGTCCGACTCCATCTGTGACAAAAATTCATGAATACTGGTCCGACAAGCCGGATTATCGCCAATGCGGATCGGGGTCAAGATCGGCCATCAGATCGAGGAGATCCACATGGGCCACATTCCGGCCGAGCAGATGGCCTACCACATCGCCAACGCACGACGCCTGCGGACGCAAGCCTATGCGTCGCTGTTCGCCGCGGTGGCGCTGCGGATCGACGCCATCCAGAAGGCGATCGCGGCAAGACAGCAGACCCCGAGCAGGACCCACAGCACCGCGTCATAGCCGCCCCAGCCCCAGATGACCGCGGCGCCGACCGGTGCCACGGCGCGCGCGGTGTTCGCCGGAAAGGCCAACGCGCCGTTGATCGTCGCATAGCCGCGCGGGCCCATGAGTTCAGGCACGATGGTGCCGCGCACGATGGTCATCATGCCGTTCGACGCGCCGTAGAGGATCGCGAACGCGAACAGCAGAGGCGTGTCGGCACCGACGGCCGCGAGCAGGAGCACGGATACCGGCAGGATCAGGATGGCCACGCGCCCCGTCGAGCGCGCGTCGACCCGGTTCCCGAGAACCATCAGCGCGACCCGTCCGGCGACCTGCATCGGTCCGATCGTCGCCCAGACCGCGACGATGACGGACGTGTCGACCGCCCGCTCGTTCAGGAGCGGAATGAGGTGGAAGACGACCGACGCTCCGGCAAAGTTGTACCCGAAATAGGCGATGGCGATGCCCCAGAAGGCGGGCCGCGCCATTGCCGCGCGCAAGGCCGACGGCGTGCCGGCGGCCGCCGCATCGGCAACACGGGCCGCCTCCCCCTTCGCCTTCGTGCCCGGAAGCACCGCGAGGTGGATGCCGCCGCCCACGACCACGACGATCGCGCCCAGCACGCGCAACGCCGTCCGCCAGTCCCATGACTCGACGAGCCACTGCGCGAGCGGAACGAACGCCGTGCTCGCAAGTCCCCCGACGAACGTGAGGTAGAGGATTCCCCGTCGCCATTGCGCGACGTTCGCCGCGATCACGGCGAATGCCGGCTCGTAGAGCGTCGCCGCAAGGGTTACCCCGAGCAGCGCCCAAACGATGAAGAACTGCCAGGCCATGTCGACGAACGACCAGACGATCAGCAGTGCCCCGCCGACGATCGCCCCTAGCGTCATCGGCCAGAACGCGCCGTGCCGGTCGATCCATTGGCCGACGGGAACGGCGGCGACGCCGGCGACAAGAAGCCCAAGCGTCAGCGCCCCGTTCGTATCGGTCTTGGCCCAGCCGAGATCGGCTTCCATCGGCGTAACGATGACCGCGAAGCCGTAGTAGAGGGCGCCCCAGACGACGAGCTGCCCGATGGATAGCATGCCGACAAGCCGCCACTCGGCCATTCGTCCCCGCTTGCGAGCCTTCCAATTGCCGCCCGCGACATGCAACATGCCTCCTCGGCAACCGGCGAGGCAAGAGAATGGCCGAAGAAAAATTCGATTTCGCGACGCGGGCCATCCACGCGGGCGCGGCCCCCGATCCCACGACTGGCGCACGGTCGACGCCGATCTACCAGACGACGGCCTATGTCTTCGACGACGTCGACCACGCGGCGTCGCTCTTCAACCTGCAGACCTTCGGCTACATCTATTCGCGCCTGACAAATCCGACCGTCGCCGTTCTCGAGGAGCGGATCGCCAATCTGGAAGGCGGGCGTGCCGCCGTGTGCGCTGCGTCCGGTCACGCGGCACAGCTGCTGGCTTTCTTCTCGATCATGGAGTCCGGCGACGAGTTCGTCGCGAGCCGGAATCTCTACGGCGGCTCGATCACGCAGTTCATGCACGCATTCAAGAAATTCGGCTGGAACTGCAAGTTCGTCGACCCGGCCGACCCCGAGAATTTCCGGCGAGCTCTTTCGCCCAAGACGAAGGCGATCTTCTGCGAGGTCCTCGCGAATCCCGGCGGATCGATCGTCGACCTCGAACCGATCGCAGCGATCGCGAATGCGGCCAAGGTCCCGCTGATGGTCGACAACACGCTGGCCACGCCGTTCCTCTGCCGGCCGTTCGACTGGGGTGCGGATATCGTGCTCCATTCGACGACCAAGTTCCTTTCCGGGCACGGCAACGCGATGGGCGGCGCCGTGGTCGAAAGCGGACGCTTCGACTGGTTCGGGACGGGCGGCAAGTTCCCGTCGATGACCGAGCCGGATCCCGCCTATCACGGCCTGAAGTTCGCCGAGACGTTCGGGGATTTCGGCTATTCGATGAAGACCCGCGCGGTCGGGCTGCGCGACCTCGGCCCGACGATGGCGCCGCTCAACGCCTTCCTGACCATCACGGGCATCGAGACACTTCATCTGCGCATGGCCCGGCACGTCGCGAACGCGCAGGCCGTCGCCGAGTTTCTCGAGACCCATCCGGCGGTGGCGTGGGTTTCCTATGCCGGTCTCGCCCGCAGCCCCTATCGGGCGCTCGCCCGGAAGTACATGCCGATGGGGCCAGGCTCGGTCTTCACGTTCGGGGTCAAGGGCGGATACGACGCCGGCGTGGCGCTCGTCGAGGGCGTCGAGCTGTTCAGCCATCTGGCGAATGTCGGCGATACGCGCTCGCTGGTCATCCATCCCGCGTCGACGACGCACCGCCAGCTCACGGTCGAACAGCAGATTGCCGCAGGCGCCGGTCCCGACACGATCCGCCTGTCGGTCGGTCTGGAAAGCGCCGACGACCTGATCCGGGATCTGGCGCAGGCACTCGCGCGCGCGGCGCGATAGGCCGGCCTATTCGGCCGGCTGGGCCGTCGCATGCGCGGACCGCGCCGAGGCATCCGGCTTGTCGCTCGGAAGGAAGGCGCCGATCAGCGCGACCGACGCCGCACATGCCGCGAGCAGGATAAAGAGCCAGAAAAACCCGCCGGTCCGGTCGTATATCTGCCCGACCAGCGGGACGCATGCCGCCGCCACGCCCAGGGCAAGAACGAATTTCGCGCCGTACGCCGTGCCGCGCCACTTGCCGGGCGTGAAATGGGCGAGCATTCCGTTTTCAGACGGCAGCGAGCCGACATTGACGAAAACCATCGTCATCGCGACGGCCAGCAGCGGCCAGGATTCGAGGTAGGCCGCACAGGCGAGCACCGGCGCCTGGATGGCGAAGGCGGCGACATAGACCCGCTTCATCGCGTACCGGTCCGCGAGGCGACCGCCGAAATACTGGGCCGTCGCGCCGAACAGATAGACCAGCGTCACGAGAGCGCCCGTGCCCAGGGCCCCGCCGTCGGTGATGTCCGCAAGACGGTCGGCGAACAGCTTGGGGAGCATCACCATGAAGCTCGAGCCGATCAGGCCGACGAGCGTCATCGTGAAAGACAGCAAGATGAACGCGCGAACGGCATCGCCACGCGACGGCTCGGGCGTGGGCCTGACGTCGCGGGCAGTATCGACGACCCGCCCCTGTCGCGCGCAGACCAGCAGGGCGAGCCCGATCGCGACGGATGTCGCTCCGGGAGCGATGAACGCCGCGCGCCACGAGATCGTGTCGGTCAGCACGCCGGCGACGAACGGCCCGAGTGCAATCCCCACGGCGCCATAGACGCCATTCACGCCCAGCGCCCGCCCCCGGTTGACGGCCGTGCGCACGAGCCACGCCATACCGACCGGATGGTAGATCGAGGCGAACAGGCCGATCGCGGCGAGCCCGGCAGCCACTTCGAAAGGGGACCGCGCCGCACCTGTCGCGATGGCGGCAAGGCCCGTTCCGATGAAATAGACGATCATCATGCCCACGGCCGACCAGCGGTCGCCGATCCAGCCCGCCGGAAGCGCCGCGGCACCGAAAAGGATCTGGCCGGCGAGCATCAGCGTGATGAGTTCGCCGTAGCTCAAGCCCCAGCTCCGCTCGAGGGCGATCACGACGGTCGGGAAAAGCATCGTCAGCAGATGCGAATACGCGTGCCCGACGTTCGAGAACGATTGGGCCAGTTGTGGCGACGACTTGCTTTGATCTGTTCGGTCCATTGCGACAGCAAGGATGCGGTGGCCCGACAGGCGAGGCAACCCCGCAAATGTCGGCAGACAAGCGCCAGGACGGGCGGGCTATCTCCGATTCGTCGTGGAATCAGAGGGTTCGCCCACCCGCCCCTGCGGCGCGTCAGCGGCGATAGTAGGCGAGAATGGCGACCCGGACCTTCGATGCGAACCGGCTGCGACCGTGGATCCGCTCGATATCCAGCAGGACACCGGAAATCGTCGAACGCTGCTCGCGGGAGATTTCGCCGAGCGCCGTCCAGAATTCCGGCTCGAGCCGGATCGACGTCCGACGCGACCCGATCCAGACGCTTCGCGGCGTGATCTCGATGCAAGGGTATTGCGGCTTGCCGGGCTTTGCGTTCCCGGTCGTCTGGGGATCGGCCGTCTCGACGATCGCAGGCGGCTGGACGCGCACCTGACGCGCCGCCGCGCCATGCGGATCGAGGTTGGCGTTATCCGCGTTCGGATTGCGCGGACGGAGCACGCGAGCCATGTTGTCGGTTGTCATTTTTGCTCTCCTGTATGAGTCGTCGCCGAATTCGACGAATACAAACCGACAGCCCGAAAGCACTTCCACCGCCTTGGAAGCGCAATTGTGCGACACCGGAAGCACGACTGTTTCGAGGAGCGGCTTCACCGGACAAGCACTGTTTTCGTTTTGACAACCATGGACTTCTACAATTGTACGGGGACACCCGAAGAAAATTCTGACCGGCGGACGACAACAGTTCTGGCGGATTGTCCGGGGACACAAAATGCGACGACGCACATCTTGCCGCGTGACCGCCAATAAGTTTTCCGGCTAGATTCGACTTGCTCGAATCTCTGGAATTCAACGAGTGGACGATACAATCTAAGACTCCAACGGCTTCGGCCGGATCCATGGAGCGGAAATGTCCGATACGAACCTGACCGAAAACCTTCGGGCCGCAATGGCCAAGCGCGGCATCAGCATAAAGGACGCCGCCAGGATGTGCGGCATCCACGCGGATACGCTTGAGCGGCTGTTCGGCGGAAAGACGCGCAAGATCGATGCGCAGATGATCGATCGCATCGCCGCATGCGCGGCCTTGCGACGCAACGACTGGCACGACAGGCATCGCTTCGTCGCGGAAGTGTTCGATCTTCCTCTCGCGCCCGAAACGACACGAAAGCTCGACTTCCAGATCGAAGTCCTGATGGCGCGCGTCGCCCAGCTCGAAGGCGGACTGAGCGCCGTTCAGCCGGAGGGGAGCGGCGCACCGTCCGCAAGCCCGATCGACGAGCGCTTGCGAACGGAGTAGCGGAAAATCAAAGGGCGGCAGACGGCCGTCGCGTCAACCGCATCGGCCGTCCGCGCCGTGCCGGATCACTTGGCGGCGAGCGCCGCCAGCATCGTCTTGAGACGCTTCTTGAGACGCTCGTCCTGGATCGACGCGATCTTGCGCGCGATCTTCGCGGTCTCGTCGTCGATCTTGCGCTCCGCCTTGCTCGGAACAGAGCCCTTCATTTCCGTTTTCGGCGAGCCCAGTCCTTCGAAGAAATAGACGACCTGGACGCCGAGGACTGCGGCGAACTGCCACAGCCGGGAAGCGGAAACGCGGTTCGCGCCGTTCTCGTACTTCTGGATCTGCTGGAAGGTGATCCCGCAAGCCTGAGCGAGCGCCGTCTGCGACATTCCCAACTCGATGCGACGGCGGCGGACGTTGCGACCAACCTGGATATCGACCGGCGTCGTCCGGCGCGTCTCGGCTCGCGAACGACGGCGCTTCGGCTTCACGCGGGAGGCTGTGTCGGAACTGCTCATCTTCGGGCTCCTTGAGTGCGAATCAAAATCAGATGTCTTTCATCTCTTACTATTCTTTGTATCTTCGACACAACAAATTTGGCGCACAATTGTAGTACCCGCTTCGGCTGCGAACCTGTACCAAGACAGAACCCCCAATTGGGTCCAAATCTACGCATGAATTTTATTCGATGGTCCGTCGGTCAAAAAATCAAGCAGGACACGAGTGGTGCTGGAGCCATTCCGACGAGTTCAGATTTCCACCACTTTGGGGCCTTTGTATGGCCGACTTGCGCACGGATATCTTCGACGAAAGTGCTCCACCGGAAGCTGTTTGTCGAACTTAATCGACGTTCTTGGATAGTCGCAGACAAGACCGTGGCCCTGTACGGGCCCAAAACTTGGCGAAACGCCGGTTCGGGTCTAGAGTGCCGTCAATCTTCCCGAACGAAAGCATCATGACCGGTTCCCCCATCCCCTTCCCGGTGCGCCGCGTGTCCGGCTTCGACGAACCACCTGCCCCGCAGCGGGAAGGCGAGAGCCGGCCGAAGGGCCTTCCGCCGGCGCCGGGAGAACCGACGGCGTTCCAGCGCGCGTGGCTCGCGCGCGGATTGCGCCAGCCAGGCGGCAAACTGCCGCTTTTCCTGGATGAGGCCAAACGCGTCGACCACCGGACCGTGAAGGCCTGCATCGAAAAAGGCTGGTGCGAGCCTTGGTACGCGAACCCGACCAAGCCCGACTGGATCGTCTGCAAACTGACGGACAAGGGTCGCGGACTTTTCGACGCGGCTTGAATCCATTGAGAACGTCTTCCCCGACCTTCGTCGCGCGCGTGGCGTGCTGTTTCCTGCCGTTCGCGGCGGGATACTTTCTCTCGTACGCGTTCCGGGCAGTGAACGCCGCGATCGGCCCGGACCTGTCCGCGGAGCTGGCGCTCGATCCGGCGTCTTACGGGGCGATCACGTCAGCCTACTTCGCGACGTTCGCACTGGCTCAGCTGCCGCTCGGGATCGCGCTCGACCGTTGGGGGCCGCGTCGGACGGAAGCCGCCTTGCTTTGCATCGCGGCTGCCGGCGCGATCGTGTTCGCCCAGGCGAACGGCGCCCGCGAGCTTCTGGTCGGGCGCGCGCTGATCGGGATCGGCGTGTCCTCGTGTCTGATGGCAGCGTTCAAGGCCAATACGCTTTTCTGGCCGATCGAACGGCTGCCGCTGGCCAACGGACTGCTGATGGGGTTTGGCGGCCTTGGCGCCGTCAGCGCGACCATTCCCGTCGAATGGTTGCTGGGTGCGACCGATTGGCGCGGCGTCATCGCGATCATGGCCGTCGCGACCGTCTGCGTGGCGGCGTGCATCTGGTTCGTCTCGCCCGATCCGCCGTCCGTCGCCGCCCGCACGACCCTCGCCCAACAGGTCCGCGGGATCGCCGACCTTCTGGAGAGCGGACCGTTCTGGCGCATCACCGCCCTCACCGGCATCTCGCACGGCACATACCTCGCCTATCAGACGCTCTGGGCCGGCCCTTGGCTGCGCGACGTCGCGGGGCTTGAGCGGACAGGCGCGGCACTGGGCATGGCCCTGGTGACGGGCGCGATGGTGTTCAGCTATCCGATCCTGGGAGCGGTCGCCGACAGGCTTGCCGCACGCGGAATTCCGACGGCAGGCACATTCGCCGTCTATTCCGCGCTTTTCATCCTGCTTCAGATACCACTGTCGGCGGGCTGGTCCGGCATGCCGCTGTTCGCCTGGGCCGCGTTTGGCTTCCTGGGCTGTGGCACGATCGTGGGTTACGCGGTACTGACCCAGCAGGCGCCGCCGGAAATGGCGGGCCGGGTCAACGCGGCGATAAACCTTGTGGTATTTTTTACGGCCTTCGCGGTGCAGTGGTCCGTCGGCGAAATCCTGAACATGTTTCAGTCCGAACCGGCAACAGGGCATACTATTGCACTCTCGGCCCTGACCGGGTTGCAAGTCTTGGCTTGGCTGTGGTTCATACGGGGCAATGGTTGGCGCGGACGGCGGCATGACATGCGATCCGCCTGAACCGGATGCCGGAAGGAGACGGATGGAGCGCGATGTTCAAACGTAACAAGTACGAGTTTGCCATCTTCAACGAGCATGTCCGTGCGGCCGTCGCGCGCGGCGAGCAGCACAAGATATATAAGGATGAATGGCAGAATCAGCACTTCATCGAAATAACCGCGATGAACGAGAAGGACGCGACGGCGCGGATCCGCGCCCGTTATCCGCAAGAACAGGGATTCGTAATTCTCGCATGCAAGGAAATACCGTCGGACTGATCCTTCGCGCCGTTCTGGTCCTGGTCTGGCTGTGCCTTTCCGGACCGATGCCCGTTCGGGCACAGGCCGCTCCGCTCGAGGATCCGACGGGATTCTGGCTGGTTGCCGAGACCGGGCCCCCGGTCAACCAGGGTCTCGCATCGATCCCGATCCTCGGACTTGCCGTGCGCGCCCAGATCGGAAATCCGCGCGCGATCTG
>JBIKWI010000050.1:0-19517 GCA_044356395.1 Tagaea sp.
AGCTGCTCGATTTCGGCAAGTTCAAGTACGAGCAGCAGAAGAAGGCCAACGAGGCCCGCAAGAAGCAGAAGGTCATCGAGATCAAGGAGATCAAGATGCGCCCGGGCATCGACGACCACGACTACGACGTCAAGAAGCGCGCGATGGTCCGCTTCATCGAGGAAGGCGACAAGGTCAAGGTCACGCTGCGTTTCCGGGGCCGCGAGATGGTCCACCAGGAGCTCGGCCACCTGCTTCTCGACCGCCTGAAGGAAGATCTCGGCCAGCTCGTGAAGGTCGAGGCCCACCCGCGCATGGAAGGCCGCCAGATGACGATGGTCGTGGCGCCGAAATAACGGCACCGGTCTTCGCAGGCGACAAAAAAAGGGCCCCGCGAGGGGCCCTTTTTCGTCGCACCTTTGACGGTGCTCAGGCGACCTTGAGGTTGCCTGCCGACGTCTTGCCGCGATCGCGGACGAGGTCGAACGAGACTTCCTGGCCTTCGGCCAGGGTCTTGAGACCCGCGCGCTCGACGGCGCTGATATGGACGAACACGTCCTGCGTACCGTCGGTCGGGACGATGAAGCCGAAGCCCTTCGTCGCGTTGAACCACTTCACTTTGCCATCAGCCATCTCGGCCTCCATGGGTTTGCCCGCGTGCCCGGCGAGGGCCGGAACGCGGACGATTCTCGCCGCACGCAGGATGCATGCGGCTTTGGACGACCGGATTTCTGGGTGTGACCAGGGTGGACCCCCGAAGGGGCAAGCCGCCAAGAGGCAGGCCAGAGAAAGGATCGTGGGGGCTAGGGACCACTTTGCCGGCTGATTTACAAGGGAAATCGGCGGCGGGCCGGGCCCGCTTGCCAAGTGCCTGCCCCCCTTGTATAACGCGCGCCTCCAAACAGGAGCGGCCACGGCGCGGAATGCCGTTCGGGGACCTTCGGGGACCGACCGGAGCGCATTCCAACAGGGCATGCCCAACCGCTCGGAACTTCGAAGGAGTTTCAAATGCCCAAGATGAAGACCAAGTCGGCCGCCAAGAAGCGGTTCAAAGTCACGGCCAGCGGCAAGGTTCTCGCCGCAGCGGTCGGAAGGCGCCACGGCATGCGCAAGCGCCCCCAGAAGGTGAAGCGTTCTTCGCGCGGCACGTCCGCGCTGACGCATGGCGAGGAAGTGCGCGTGAAGCGCTTCTTCCTCCCCTACGCCTGATCCGCTCGCAAGGAGAGATACAATGGCTCGTGTAAAGCGTGGCGTCACCGGGCGTGCCCGTCACAAGAAAGTCGTCGACCTCGCTTCCGGCTTCGTCGGCCGGAGCGGCAGCAACTTCCGTGCGGCGCTCCAGCGCCTCGAGAAGGGCCTGCAGTACGCCTACCGCGACCGCCGGAACAAGAAGCGCGAATTCCGCGCCCTCTGGATCCAGCGCATCAACGCCGGTGCGCGCGAGCACGGCCTCACCTATTCGAACCTGATCGCCGGCCTCAAGAAGGCCTCGATCGAGATCGACCGCAAGGTGCTGGCCAACATCGCGATGACCGATCCGCAGGGTTTTGGCGCCTTGGTTGCGAAGGCCAAGGCCGCCCTCTAAGCCGTCTTTTCGTCTAAAGACGCTTTCGACCCGACAGAGGGGGTCTGGCCTTCAGGGCCGGGCCCCCTTTTTCCGTTTCAAGACCGGTGACGAGTACATGGACGACCTGACGCAGATCGAAACCGAGATCGCCGCGAAGATCGACGCGGCCGCGAGCCTCGAAGCGCTCGATGCCGTGCGCGTGGAAACGCTCGGCAAGAAGGGCCGCGTGACCGAGCTGATGAAGACGCTGGGCACGCTGGCGCCCGACGAGCGCAAGGCGCGCGGTGCGGCCTTCAACGTGCTGAAGGATGCGCTCGCCGCCCGCCTCGACGCGCGCAAGGCGACGCTCGAAGGGGCGGCGCTCGACGCGCGGCTGGCCGCCGAGACCGTCGACGTGTCGCTGCCGGTGCGCGCCACGCCCGAAGGCCGCATCCATCCGATCAGCCAGACGATCGACGAACTGGTCGCGATCTTCGGCGAGATGGGGTTCGCCCTCGCCGAAGGCCCGGACATCGAGAGCGATGACTACAACTTCACGCGCCTCAACATCCCGCCCGAGCATCCCGCCCGCCAGAGCCACGACACGTTCTATCTGGTCGGCGAGAACGGCCAGCAGCACGGCAACGTGCTGCGCACCCACACCAGCCCCGTGCAGGTGCGCTCGATGCTGGCGCAGAAGCCGCCGATCCGCGTCATCGCGCCGGGCCGCACCTACCGGTCGGACTCCGACGCCACGCACTCGCCGAACTTCCACCAGATCGAAGGTCTCGTCATCGACAAGACCACGCACATGGGGCACCTGAAGGGCTGCCTCGTGGAATTCGTGCGCGCCTATTTCGAGATCCCGGACCTGCGCTACCGCTTCCGGCCCAGCTACTTCCCCTTCACCGAACCGTCGGCGGAGATGGACATCGCCTGCACGCGCGGCGGCGGCGAGCTGAAGCTCGGCGTGGGCGACGACTGGCTCGAGATCCTCGGCTGCGGCATGGTCAATCCCAAGGTGCTCGCGATGTGCGGCATCGACCCCGACGAGTACCAGGGCTTCGCCTTCGGCATGGGGATCGAGCGCGTGGCGATGCTGAAATACGGCATCCCCGACCTGCGCACCTTCTACGAAGCGGACCTGCGCTGGCTTCGCCACTACGGCTTCCTTGCCGTCGACGTTCCCACCCTTTCCGGCGGGCTTGCCCGATGAAGTTCACGCTCTCCTGGCTCAAGACGCATCTCGACACGACGGCCTCGCTCGACGAAATCGCCAAGGCGCTGACGGCGATCGGCCTGGAACTCGAAGGGATCGAGGACCGCGCGAAAGCGCTGGCCCCGTTCAAGGTCGCGCACGTGGTCGAGGCGAAGCCCCATCCCGACGCCGACCGGCTGCGCGTGTGCACGGTCGATACGGGGACCGGCATCGTGCAGGTCGTGTGCGGCGCGCCCAACGCGCGCACCGGCATGAAGGGCGTGTTCGCACCCGTCGGCTCGACGGTCCCGGGCACGGGCCTTCAGCTCAAGGCCGGCCAGATCCGCGGCCAGGCCTCCAACGGCATGCTCGTGTCGATGCGCGAGATGGGCCTTGGCGAGGACCATGACGGCATCATCGATCTGCCGGCGGACGCACCCGTCGGCAAGCCCTTCGCCGAGCTGCTCGGCTACGACGATCCGGTCATCGACATCGCGATCACGCCCAACCGCGCGGACTGCCTCGGCGTGCGCGGGATCGCGCGCGATCTTGCCGCCGCCGGCATCGGCACGCTCAAGCCCGCACCCGTCGCGAAGGTTCCTGGTACCTACAAGTCGCCGGTCGGCGTGCGCTTCGAGCTGGCCGAACCGGGCCATTGCCCGCTGTTCGTCGGCCGGCACTTCCGCGGTCTCAAGAACGGTCCTTCGCCCAAGTGGCTGGCCGACCGGCTGATCGCGGTGGGCCTGCGCCCCATCTCGACGCTCGTCGACATCACCAATTTCTTCACGCTCGACATCAACCGCCCGCTGCACGTGTTCGACGCCGGCAAGCTCAAGGGCGATCTCGTGCTGAAGCCGGCCAAGGGCGGCGAGGTTTTCTCCGCACTCAACAACAAGTCCTACACGATGGCCGGCGGCGAGACGCTGATCTGCGGCGGGAACGGCGAGCCCGTCTCGATGGGCGGCCTGATGGGCGGGACGACGACCGGCTGCGATGCCGGCACGACCGAGATGTTCCTCGAGGTGGCACTCTTCGACCCGATCCGCGTGGCGATGACGGGCCGGCACCACCAGATCCTGTCCGACGCGCGCTACCGCTTCGAGCGCGGCCTCGATCCGGCCGCCGTGATCGACGGCATGGAAGCCGCGACGAAGCTGATCCTCGAACTGTGCGGCGGCGAATGCTCCGAGCCGGTCGTCACCGGTGCGGTGCCCGAATGGAAGCGCAGCTACACGCTGCGCCCGGAGCGCTGCGCCACGCTCGGCGGGCTGGACGTGCCCAAGGCCGAGCAGGCGCGCATCCTCGCGGCGCTCGGCTTCACGGTCGCCGACAAGGGCGGCGCGTTCGAAGTTTCCCCGCCGGCCTGGCGGGCCGACGTGCATGGCGAAGCCGACCTGGTGGAAGAGGTCATCCGCATCGTCGGCTACGACTCGATCGTCCCGGCGCGCCTGCCGCGCGACACGGCGATGCCGCCGCTGGCCCTCACGCCGTCCCAGCGCCGCGTACGCGATGCCAGGCGCGTGCTCGCGGGTCTGGGTCTCGTCGAGGCGGTGACGTTCTCGTTCATGCAGGCAAGCCACGCGAAGCCCTTCGGCGGCACGAACCCGAAGCTGGCACTCGCCAACCCGATCAGCGCCGATCTCGACTACATGCGCCCGTCGGTCATCCCCAACCTTGCCAACGCCGCGCGGCGCAATGCCGATCGCGGCTGGCCGGATTCGGCCCTGTTCGAAGTCGGCCCGATCTTCCACGATCCCTCCGAGACCGGGCAGCGCATGGTCGCGGCCTGCGTGCGCGCCGGCTCGGCGGTGGGGCGCCACTGGGGACAGACGGCGCGTGGCGTCGACGCGTTCGACGCGAAGGCCGACGCGCTGGCACTTCTCCAGCAGCTCGGCCTGTCGGTCGAGAACGTGGCCGTGGCGCGCGAAGCGCCGGGCTGGTTCCATCCCGGCCGTTCGGGCGTGCTGAAGCTCGGGCCCAAGACGGTGCTCGCCTGTTTCGGCGAACTGCATCCCGAAGCGCTCAAGGCGCTGGACATCGATTTCCCGATCGTCGCGTGCGAGGTGTTCCTCGACGCGTTGCCGGCCCCCAAGGCCAAGGCCGGGCGCCAGCGCCCGGCGCTGAAGCTCGCGACCCTGCAGCCGGTCGAGCGCGATTTCGCCTTCGTCGTCGACGAGGCCGTGGCCGCCGACGCGATCCTGCGGGCCGCGAAATCCGCCGACAAGGCGCTGATCGCCGGGGCGAGCGTGTTCGACGTCTATCGCGGCAAGGGTGTCGCCGACGGCCGCAAGTCGGTCGCCATCGCGGTGCGCCTGCAGCCCGTCGAGCGCACGCTGACCGACGAGGATCTCGAAGCCGTCGCCGCAAAGATCGTCGCTGCCGTCGCCAAGGCGACGGGCGCGAGCTTGCGGTCCTAGATGGCGGACAGCGACGGCGACGACGCTTTCGGCCAGCGGCTTCCCGAAGCGCCTGCGTTCGGGCACGCGCCCGTCGCGTTCGTGCCGCCGCCCGGCGACCATGCGCGCATCGATGCCGCCGCGCGCGCGATCCTGGCCGGCGAGCTCGGCTTGTTCGACGCCGAGTTCGCCGCAGGCGGCGTGCCGGGACCGACGATCCGGCCCGATCCGCCGGCCGACGCGATTCCGCATCCGACCTTGCGCTTCCTTTTCGGCTACTGGCAGGGCCTGCCGCGCCAGGGCGACCTGCCCGCGCAGTCGGGCGTCGATCCGGTCGGGATGCGTCCGGCGTTGGGCTACATCCTGCTGCTCGACGTGCTGCCGTCGGGCGACGACTTCGTCTACCGGCTCTATGGGTCCGGCGTTGCCGGCGTGGGCGGACAGGACTGGACCGGCTGGTCCGTGGCCGCGATGGCGGAGAAGACGAGGTCGCGCTACGGACCTTTCTATCGCGCGATCTATCGCGCCTCGCTGCTGTCGCGCCAGCCGGTCTACAGCGAGCACTGCTCGCCGAACTTCCTTTCGGCGCGGGCATGGCAGCGCATCGTCCTGCCGCTCGTCGACGCGACCGGTGCCGTCTCGCGGTTCCTTGTCGGCAATGTGCCCGTCGGCCAGCGGGTGCTGACCCGCGAAGAACGCGCCGAACTCGTCCGCCGCGTCGGGCCGGACAAAATTTTATTGCCAACATTCCTATTATAGGCTATATATCGTAAATATTGCCGGAGGCTGCCCGATGTCGAGTCCGACCATCCTACATGCGACAGGAAAAAACCGACGTCGCCTCGTCACCTCCGAGCAATATCATAAGGTTAGCCAGTTGACGGCCAACGCCCGTCAACTGCCGTCAACCAACTTTTGCGGCGGCCGCCGTCCGGTTGACGGGTTTCCGTCACCGTTTATAGTGCGGGCCGATGACGCC
Organism: Tagaea sp.; assembly: GCA_044356395.1. GTDB lineage: Bacteria > Pseudomonadota > Alphaproteobacteria > CACIAM-22H2 > CACIAM-22H2 > Tagaea. Next base: position 6,099 of record JBIKWI010000050.1, read on the forward strand.
TGATCGCTTCACCTTCGGCCCGCAGGGGCGAATTAACCGCCCGGTTCTCGTCGAGAGCCGGGATGCGTCGATTCGTGCCTTCGTTGCCCCTGTGGAGTGTCTGCGTCATGTCCCAAGCCAATCCCGCCGATAGCGTGCGTTTCTTCGCCGTGGTCGCCCAGCCGAATGTCGGCTTGCCCGCGCGCGTGCTCGACCAGTTCGCCAAACGCGATCTCCTGCCCGAGCGCTTCCTCGCGCGCGTCGTCGACGGGATGCTGACGATCGACGTCGAGTGCCGCGGGCTCGACGACGATGTCGCGGCACATGTGCGCGACGTGCTGCAAGCCCTCGTGCATGTCGAGCGCGTCGATCTCGACACGTATCGCCGTTCTCTCGCCGCCTGATCCGATCCGGAGCCGTCCGTCCGATGTCCGCACCCGCCAAACCCGCCGACTACAAGTCGACCGTCTTCCTGCCGCAGACCGCGTTCCCAATGCGCGGCGACCTGCCCAAGCGCGAGCCCGAGACGCTGGCGCGCTGGGACGCGCTCGGCCTCTACCGTCGCCAGCGCGCGGTCTCGAAGGGCCGCGAGAAGTTCGTGCTGCACGACGGCCCGCCCTACGCCAACGGGCATCTGCATATCGGCCACGCGCTCAACAAGATCCTGAAGGACGTCGTGGTGCGCACGCGCCAGATGTCCGGCCTCGATTCCGACTACGTGCCCGGCTGGGACTGCCACGGCCTGCCGATCGAATGGAAGATCGAGGAGGAGTACCGCGCCAAGGGCAAGGACAAGGACAAGGTCGACATCGTCGAGTTCCGCCGCGAGTGCCGCGAGTTCGCCGCCAAATGGATCGAGATCCAGAAGGCCGAATTCAAGCGCCTGGGCGTGGTCGGCGACTGGGACAATCCCTATTCGACGATGTCGTATCCGGCCGAGGCGCAGATCGCGCGCGAGATCGCCAAGTTCGCGATGAACGGCGGGCTGTTCCGCGGCTCCAAGCCCGTGATGTGGTCGGTCGTCGAGAAGACGGCGCTGGCCGAGGCCGAGATCGAGTATCACGAGCACAAGTCGTCCACGATCCATCTCGCCTTCCCGGTCGTGAAGGCGGCGAAGCCTTCGCACGCCGGTGCGGCCATCGTGATCTGGACGACGACGCCGTGGACCATCCCGGGCAACCGCGCGATCGCCGCAGGGGCCGAGATCGAATACGACCTCGTGACCGTCAAGTCGGTGCAGGAGGATTCGCGCGCCAAGAAGGGCCAGCGCTATCTCGTCGCCAAGGCGCTCGTGACCGAGTTCGTCGAGGCCGCGAAGATCGCCGAGGTCGACGTGCGGCTCGACGACCGGGCCACGGGTGCCGAGATCGCCGGCACCGTCTGCGCGCATCCGCTGCGCGGCATGGACGGGGCGGGCGGCTACTACGATTTCGACGTGAAGGTCTTCACCGGCGATTTCGTGACGACCGAGGCGGGCACGGGCTTCGTGCACATCGCCCCTGGCCACGGCGAGGACGACTACGAGCTGGGCCTGAAGAACGGCGTGGAAGTGCCGCAGACCGTTTCGGGCGACGGCACCTATTACGACCATGTGGCGCTGTTCGCGGGCAAGCGCGTCTACACGCCGCACGGCAAGCCGGGCGACGCCAACAAGGCCGTGATCGCCACGCTCGATCCCACGGGGCTCCTGCTGGTGATGGGAACGCTCGTGCATTCCTATCCGCATTCGTGGCGCTCGAAAGCGCCGCTGCTGTTCCGCAACACGCCGCAATGGTTCATCTCGATGGCCACGAACGACCTGCGCGCCAAGGCGCTGGCCGCGATCGAGGCCACGCGCTGGGTTCCGGCGAGCGGGCAGAACCGCATCCGTTCGATGATCGAGACGCGGCCCGACTGGTGCATCTCGCGCCAGCGCGCCTGGGGCGTGCCGATCGCCGTGTTCGTCGACAAGAAGACCGGCCAGCTGCTGCGCGACCAGAAGGTGTTCGATCGCATCGCCGAGGCCTTCGAGGCCGAGGGCGCCGACGCATGGTACGCCTCGCCGCCGTCGCGCTTCCTGGGGAACGGCTACGATCCGGAAGCCTACGAACAGGTGCGCGACGTGATCGACGTGTGGTTCGACAGCGGGTCGAGCCACGCCTACACGCTCGAGCCGCCCAAGGAAAAGACCGGCTGGGATCTCAAATGGCCGGCCTCGCTCTACCTCGAAGGCTCCGACCAGCATCGCGGCTGGTTCCATTCCTCGCTGCTCGAGGCGTGCGGCACGCGCGGCGTGGCCCCGTACGAGGCGGTGCTGACGCATGGCTTCGTGCTCGACGAGCAGGGCCGCAAGATGTCGAAGTCGCTGGGCAACGTGACCGCCCCGCAGCAGGTGATCGAGCAGTACGGTGCCGACATCCTGCGCCTGTGGGTCGTGGCGTCCGACTATTCGGAAGACCTGCGCATCGGGCCGGAGATCCTGAAGCAGCAGGCCGAATACTATCGCCGCCTGCGCAACACGCTGCGCTACCTGCTGGGCGCCCTCGACGGCTACGACGCGTCGGAAGCGCTGCCGGAATCCGAGATGCCGGAGCTGGAGCGCTTCGTGCTTCATCGCCTCGTCGAACTCGATGCGGCGCTCAAGACGGCCGTGAACGATTTCGCGTTCACGGCGTTCTACACCGAGCTCCATAACTTCTGCGCGGTCGACCTGTCGGCCTTCTATTTCGACATCCGCAAGGACGCGCTCTATTGCGACGCGAAATCGTCGATGCGCCGTCGTGCCGCGCGCACGGTGATGGCGGCGCTCTACGAGCGGCTGGTGAAGTGGCTTGCCCCGGTCCTGTGCTTCACGGCCGAGGAAGCCTGGCGCGCCCGCAATCCGGGCGAGGCGGAGTCCGTTCATCTGCACGTGTTCCCCGAGACGCCCGCCGCCTGGAAGGACGATGCCCTTGCCGCGAAATGGGCGAAGCTGCGCGACCTGCGCCGCGTCGTGACCGGCGCGCTGGAAGTCGCGCGCGCGGAAAAGAAGATCGGCTCGTCGCTGCAGGCGGCCCCCGCCGTGCATGTCGAAAGCACCGACGTTTCCGCGGCGACGTCGGCCGAGGCATGGAACGAGATCTTCATCACGTCCGCGCACGCCTTCAGCACGCAGGCCGCTCCGGCCGACGCGTTCCGACTGGCCGACGTGCCGGGCGTGGCGGTCGTCGTCGGGCTTGCCGCCGGCACCAAGTGCGACCGCTGCTGGAAGGTGCTGCCCGATGTCGGTTCGCATCCGGCCCATCCGTCGCTGTGCGCGCGCTGCGCGGATGTCGTGGGCACATGACGGGCGAATGGAAGCTCCGCCGGGGTCTTCTCATCGCGGCCGGCGTGCTGGTGCTCGACCAGGCCGTCAAGTACGCGATGCTGCGCTATCTGATCGACGGGTTCCGCCCGCATGTCGAGGTGCTGCCGTTCTTCAATCTCGTCGTCGTGTGGAACTACGGCGTCAGCTTCGGCATGTTCAACACCGGCTCGTCGTCTGCCGCCCACCTGTTCGCGGCACTGGCCATGGCGATCGTCGCGGGCCTCGTGTGGTGGCTGCGGAATGCGGAGAACGCCACGGTCGTTGTCGCCCTGGGGCTCGTCGTGGGCGGGGCCGTCGGCAATGTGGTCGACCGGTTGCGCTTCGGCGCGGTCTTCGATTTCTTCGATTTCCACGCGTTCGGCTACCATTGGCCGGCATTTAACGTGGCGGATGCGGGGATTACGCTCGGTGTTGCGTGTCTGTTCTACGACGCTTTCTTCGAGCCGCGAAGCGGACTAAAATAGAGGCATGATGATTCGTTTTTCCGGACCTGGACTGCGCGCGACGATGCTGCTGACGGCGGCATCGCTGGTGCTGGGCGGATGCGGCGAGACGCGCAAGCTGCTCGGCTGGGAGAAATCCACGCCCGACGAGTTCCGCATCGTGAGCCGCGCGCCCCTGACCGTGCCGCCGGATTACGGCCTGCGTCCGCCGGCACCGGGGGCCGCGCGTCCCAACGAGTCGAGCCCGCAGGACGCCGCGCGCACCGCCGTGTTCGGCGCCGACCGGCCGGGCGCGCAGACGGCTGCCGCACGCACCGGCGCCCCGGTCAGTGCCGGCGAGCAGCAGATCCTGGGCCGCATCGGCGCCGACAGGATCGATCCCGGCATCCGCGAACAGATCGACCGCGAGACGCAGAGCCTTGCCGAGGCCGACCGGACATTCGTCGACCGGCTCCTGTTCTGGCGCGCGACCGACCCCAACGCGGGCAGCCAGCTCGACGCCGCGCGCGAGGCCCAGCGCCTGCGCGAGGTCTCGGCCTCCGGCCGCCCGGTCAACGAGGGCGAAGTCCCGACGATCCGGAAGCGCCAGCGCGGCATCTTCGAGGGCATTTTCTGAGCCCGATGCGCGGCCAGATGCTCGCTCTCGGGCTGCTCGCCGCATGCGTCGCGGCGCCGGGCGCGCACGCCCAGGTCTTCTCGCCCGCCACGTTCGAGCTCGCCAACGGCCTGCAGGTCGTCGTGATCGAGAACCGGCGGGCCCCCATCGTCACGCAGATGGTCTGGTACAAGGCCGGTGCCGCCGACGAGGTGCAGGGCAAGTCCGGCATCGCGCATTTCCTCGAACACCTGATGTTCAAGGGCACGCCGGACGTGCCGCCCGGCGAATTCAGCCGCATCGTCGCGCGCGTCGGCGGGCGCGACAACGCCTTCACCAGCTGGGACTACACGGGCTATTTCCAGAACGTCGCGCGCGACCGGCTCGAGACGGTTATGCGCATCGAGGCCGACCGCATGGCGAACCTGACGCTGTCGGACGCCGAAGTTCTGCCCGAGCGCGACGTGATCGTCGAGGAGCGCCGCCAGGTCGTCGACCAGCGGCCGGGCTCGCGCCTGCGCGAGCAGACGATGGCCACGCTGTTCCTCAACCATCCCTACGGCCGGCCGATCATCGGCTGGGAACACGAGATCAAGGGCCTCACGCGCCGGGACGCGCTCGACTGGTACGGCCGCTGGTACGCGCCCAACAACGCGATGCTGGTCGTGGCCGGCGACGTTTCGGCCGCCGAAGTGCGCGTGCTCGCCGAGCGTTTCTACGGCCCGATCCCGCGAAAGGCGGTCCCGCAGCGCGTGCGCGCGCAGGAGCCGCCCGCGATCGCGGCAAGGCGCGTCGAGCTCAAGGATCCGCGCGTGCGCCAGCCCTCGTGGTCGCGCGGCTGGCTGGCACCTTCACAGTCGCGCGGACTGGGCGCGCTGGGCCCCGATTCCGCCGACGCGCTCGACGTCGCGGCGGAGCTGCTCGGCGGCAGCACGACGAGCCGGCTCGCGCGGGCGCTCGTCCACGACCAGCCGCTCGCGACCGGGGCGGCGGCTTCCTACGATTCGGCATCGCTCGATCTGTCGAGCTTCTGGGTGTTCGCAAGCCCGCGTCCGGGCGTCGAGCCGGCGGTGCTGGAAGCCGCGGTCGACAAGGTCCTGCGCGACACGCTTTCGTCGGGCTTCACCGACGACGAGGTCGCGCGCGCCAAGACGCGCATGGCCGATGCCGCCGTGTTCGCGCGCGATTCGCTGCAGGCGGGTGCGCGCGCTTTCGGAATCGCCTTCACGACGGGGCGCGACGTCGCCTATGTCGAATCGTGGCCGCAGCGACTGGCGGCCGTGACGGCCGCCCAGGTGAACGCGGCGCTGCGCGCCGTGCTCGACCCGGAGGCGCACGTGACGTCGATCCTGCTGCCCAAGCCGGGAAGCTGAAATGAAACTCCGCATCTTCGCGGCCCTGTTCTTCCTCCTGCTTTCGGTCCCTGCGCACGCGCAGGGCCAGCGCATCGAGCGCGTGACCAGCCCCGGCGGCATCGAGGCCTGGCTGATCCGCGACGCGTCGCTGCCGCTGCTGGCGATCGAGTTCTCGTGGCGTGGCGGCTCGTCGCTCGACCCGGCGGGCAAGGAAGGCCGGGCCGCGATGACGGCCGACCTGCTCGTGCAGGGGGCGGGTGCGCGCGACCAGCAGGCCTTCGCCGCGGCGCTCGAGGACAGGTCGATCTCGCTTGGCTTCTCGGCCGGCGCCGACACGGTGCAGGGCTCGCTGCGCGTGCTGGCGCGCGACAAGGAACTGGGCATCGGGTTGCTTGCCGACGCGCTCCAGCGTCCGCGCTTCGATGCCGCCCAGGTCGAGCGCATCCGATCCTCGATCCTCGCCGGCCTGTCGCGCGACGAGGGCAGTCCCGAGACGGCCGGCCGGCGCGCGTTCGCGCGCGCGGCCTTCGGCGGGCATCCCTATTCGCGGCCCACGCGCGGCACGCCCGACAGCGTGCGTACGCTGGACGAAGCCGACTTCCGCGCCGAGCTGGCGGGCGTCTATGCGCGCGACAACCTGTTCGTCGCCGCCGTCGGCGATACCGATCCGGCCGAACTCGGCCGGCTGCTCGACCGCGCCTTCGGCGGCCTGCCCGCGAAGGCGGCCCCGACATCGGTCGCACCGGCTTCGATCGGCGGCGCCGGGCGCACGATCGTGCTGCAGCGGCCGGGCACCCAGACCTTCCTGCTGTTCGGCAGCGAGGGCGTATCGCGCGACGATCCCGACCTTTTCGCGGCCACGCTCGTCAACTACGTGCTGGGCGGCGGCGGCTTCAATTCCCGCCTGATGGCGTCCGTGCGCGAGCGCGAAGGCCTCACCTACGGCATCGGGACGGGCCTCGCGATCTTCGAGCGCGCCCATCTCGTGCAGGGTTCGACCTCCAGCGAGAACGGCACGGCGGCCCGCGCGCTCGATCTGGTGCGCGCGGAATGGGAACGCATGGGGCGCGAGGGCCCGAGCGAAGCCGAACTGCAGGGTGCGAAGGATTACGCGCTCGGCTCGTTCCCGCTGCAGTTCGAGGGCGTCAGCCGCATCGCGCGCCTGCTCGTCAATGCGCGGCTCGACGGGCGCGGCACCGACTGGTTCGAAGAGCGCCAGCGCCGCATCGCGGCCGTGACGATCGCCGACGCGCGCCGCGTGGCCGCCCGGCTTTTCGTGCCTTCGCGCCTGCTCGTCGTCGCGGTCGGCCAGCCCGCCGGGCTCGTGCCGAGCGAGTAGTTCCGCCCACCGTCGCCGCTTTCGGAGAGCCGATCCGTCCATGCCGTTGCCCTACGCCCAGGACCTGCGCCATTGCTTCGAGGCTTCGACGGGATTCGACCGGGCCGCCCTCGAAATCCATCTTGCCCGAACGTCGCCGGTCCTGGCGCGTCTCAAGGCCGCGCGCGGCACGGGCGCCTACGCGTTCCTCGACCAGCCCGACCGCACAGACGATCTCGAAGCGATCGCCGCCGGCGCACGCGATCTGGCAGGTTTCGGCACGATCGTGCTGCTGGGCACGGGCGGCTCGAGCCTGGGGGCACGCACGCTTGCCGCACTGGCCGATGGCGGCGGCGGCTTCTGGCCCAAGGGTTGCCCGCGGCTGATCGTGGCCGAGAACGTCGATCCGTTCGGCTTCGACAAGCTGCTTGCCGCGATCGATCCGCGCGATACCGGGGTGCTGATCGTCTCGAAGTCGGGCGGGACGGCCGAAACACTTGCCCAGGCGCATGCGATCCTGCCGAAGTTCGCGGACCCGGCGCGCCACGCGCGTGCGATCACCGAGCCGACCGACAGCGCGCTCGCCCGGCTCGCGCGACGCCTCGGCATCCCCACGCTCGACCATCCGACCACGCTGGGCGGGCGCTATTCGGTGCTGTCGGCCGTGGGCCTGCTGCCGGCGGCCCTGCTCGGTCTCGACATCGCGAAGCTGCGTGCCGGCGCCAGGGCGGCGCGCGATGCGGCACTCGACGATCCGGCGACGTCGCTGCCCGCACAGGGTGCGGCACTCGCCGCGGCACTTGCCGCGCGCGGCCATCGCACGACGGTGCTGTGCCCCTATGTCGACGCGCTCGGGCCGTTCGGCCAGTGGTTCGCGCAGCTCTGGGCCGAGAGCCTGGGCAAGGGCGGGTCGGGGACCACGCCGATCCGGGCACTGGGTACCGTCGACCAGCACAGCCAGCTCCAGCTCTGGCTCGACGGCCCGGCCGACAAGCTCGTGACCATCCTCGCCCGGGAGAGCCGCGGCCACGGCCAGCGCTACACGCCCGAAGCGCTCGGCGATGCCTCGCTCGACTGGCTGGCCGGACGCACGATGGGCGACGTGCTCGACGTGTCGTGGCGCGCCACGGCCGAAACGCTGGCGCGGCGCGGCCGCCCGGTGCGCCTGATGACGGTGCCCACGCTCGACGAAGCCACGCTGGGCGCCTTGCTGATGCATTTCATGCTGGAAACCGTGATCGCGGCCGAACTCTTCGGCGTCGATCCGTTCGACCAGCCGGCGGTCGAGGACGGCAAGATCCTCGCGCGCAAGTACCTCAAGGGCATGGATTGATGCCGATCCGGCTGCTGCCCGAGACGCTCGTCAACCGCATCGCCGCGGGCGAGGTGATCGAGCGGCCGGCGGCGGCCGTCAAGGAGCTGGTCGAGAACGCCATCGATGCCGGTGCCGCGCGCATCGACGTGACGCTGGGCGAGGCGGGCCGCGCGCTGATCGCCGTCGCCGACGACGGCAAGGGCATGTCGCCGGCCGAACTCGACCTCGCGGTCGAGCGGCATGCCACTTCGAAGCTGCCCGACGACGACCTGCTGGCGATCCGCACGCTCGGGTTCCGCGGCGAAGCGCTGCCGTCCATCGGTGCTGTGGCGCGCCTTGCCATCGTCAGCCGCCCCAGGGGTGCGGCGGAAGCCTGGTCGATCTCGGTCGAGGGCGGGGCCAAGCACGCACCCGTCCCGGCCGCATCGCCGCCGGGAACGCGCGTGGAAGTGCGCGACCTTTTCTATGCCACGCCCGCGCGCCTCAAGTTCCTCAAGGGCGAGCGCGCCGAGCGCGAGGCCTGCGAGGACGCGATCGCGCGGCTGGCCATGGCGCATCCGGAGATCGCGTTCTCGCTGGCCGCCGACGGGCGCGCGATCCTGAAGCTGCCCGCCGCGACCGGCGATGCGCAGACCGCGCGCCTGACGCGCGTGGCCGCCGTCGTCGGCAAGGACTTCTTCGACAACGCCGTGGCACTCGACGCGCGCCGCGCGGACCCGGAAGGCGAGATCCGCCTTTCCGGCCATGCCGGCCTGCCCACGTACAATCGGGCGACGTCGCAGCACCAGTACCTGTTCGTCAACGGAAGGCCGGTGCGCGACAAGCTGCTGGCCGGCGCCGTGCGCGGTGCCTATGCCGATTTCCTCGCGCGCGACCGCCATCCGGCCGTGGCGCTTTTCCTCGACCTGCCCACGCACATGGTCGATGCCAATGTCCATCCGGCCAAGACCGAGGTGCGCTTCCGCGATCCCGCGCGCATCCGCGGCCTGATCGTGGCGAGCCTCAAGGAAGCGCTCGACCGGGCGGGCTTCCGCGCCTCGACGCGCGTGGCGGTCGAGGCGCTGGAGCTTGCCCGCCCGCAGGCCCAGCCGCCGCAATACCAGTTCGCAGCACCGCAGCCATTGCAGGCCGGCATGGCCGAGCGCAGCGTGGCGTACAACGCGCCGGTCGCGGCGCCGGCCCCGGCGTTCGGCGCGTCGGCACCCGCGGCCGCACCCGTCGGCGAGGCGGCACCGGATCTGCCGCTCGGCATCGCGCGTGCGCAGCTGCATGAGACCTATATCGTGGCGCAGACGAAGGACGGAATCGTGCTGGTCGACCAGCACGCGGCGCACGAGCGTCTCGTCTACGAGCGCATGAAGGAAGCGCTCGCCAATGGTGGCGTGAAGCGCCAGACGCTGCTGATCCCCGAGATCGTGGAGCTCGACGACGCCGATGCGGCACGTCTCGTCGCGAAGGCCGACGAGCTTGCCGAGCTGGGTCTCACGGTCGAATCCTTCGGCCCCGGTGCGGTCGCGGTGCGCGAGACGCCGGCCCTGCTGGGCGAACTCGACGTGCGCGGCCTGATCCGCGACCTTGCCGACGAACTGGCCGAGCACGGGGCGGCGCTGTCGCTGAAGGAACGGCTTGCCGACGTGTGCGGCACCATCGCGTGCCACGGCTCGGTGCGCGCCGGCCGGCGCCTGACGGGCCCCGAGATGGACGCCCTGCTGCGCCAGATGGAAGCCACGCCCCACAGCGGCCAGTGCAACCACGGACGGCCGACCTACGTGGAACTGAAACTCGCCGACATCGAGAAGCTGTTCGGCCGGCGCTGACCGGCAGGGCGCGAAAGCCCATCTTGATCAGGGCCTTGGGCCCGGGGTTGCTTCGCCGGGGGTGTCCGCCTATGTTCCGGCTCCCGTCCGATTCCGCGCCCTTTCCCGGCGCGCTTTTTTTGACTCCAGAGCGCAATGACCGACCTCTCGCGGATCCGCAATTTCTCGATCGTCGCCCACATCGACCACGGCAAGTCCACGCTCGCCGACCGGCTGATCCAGGCATGCGGGGCGGTCGAGGCGCGCGACATGCAGGAGCAGATGCTCGACTCGATGGACATCGAGCGCGAGCGCGGCATCACGATCAAGGCGCAGACCGTCCGCCTCGACTACAAGGCCAAGGACGGCAAGGACTATGTCCTGAACCTGATGGATACGCCCGGCCACGTGGACTTCGCCTACGAGGTGAGCCGCAGCCTCGCCGCGTGCGAAGGCTCGATCCTGGTGGTGGACGCGAGCCAGGGCGTGGAAGCCCAGACGCTCGCCAACGTCTACCAGGCGCTCGACGTGGGCCACGAGATCGTGCCGGTGCTCAACAAGATCGACCTGCCGGCGGCCGACCCCGAGCGCATCAAGAAGCAGATCGAGGACACGATCGGCCTCGACGCGTCGGACGCGGTGCCCATCTCGGCCAAGACCGGGCTCAACATCGACCTGGTGCTCGAAGCGCTGGTCAAGCGCCTGCCGCCGCCAAAGGGCGACGGGGCGGCCCCGCTCAAGGCGCTGCTCGTCGACGCGTGGTACGACCTCTATCTCGGCGTCGTGCTGCTGATCCGCGTCAAGGACGGGCGCATCGCCAAGGGCATGAAGATCCGCATGATGAATGCGGGTGCGACCTACGACGTCGAGCGCGTGGGCGTGTTCACGCCCAAGCTCAAGGACGTGGGCGAACTGGGGGCGGGCGAGATCGGCTTCATCACCGCCGGCATCAAGGCGGTGGCGGACGTCGCCATCGGCGAGACGATCACCGAGGAGAAGCGCCGCACGGCGGAGGCCCTGCCGGGCTTCAAGCCGTCGCTCCCCGTGGTGTGGTGCGGCCTGTTCCCGGTCGATCCCGCACAGTTCGAGCATCTGCGCGAGAGCCTGGGCAAGCTGCGCCTCAACGACGCGAGCTTCGTCTACGAGCCGGAAAGCTCGGCGGCCCTCGGCTTCGGCTTCCGCTGCGGGTTCCTGGGGCTGCTGCATCTCGAGATCGTGCAGGAGCGCCTGTCGCGCGAATTCGACCTCGACCTCATCGCGACCGCACCCTCGGTCGTCTACAAGGTCCACAAGACCGACGGCACGGTCATGGACATGCACAACCCGGCCGACATGCCCGATGCCGTGCGCATCGACCATATCGAGGAGCCGCGCATCAAGGCGACGATCCTGGTGCCGGACGAGTATCTCGGCGCCATCCTCAAGCTCTGCCAGGACCGGCGCGGCATCCAGCAGAACCTCACCTATGTCGGCAACCGCGCGATGGTCGTGTACGACCTGCCGCTCAACGAGGTCGTGTTCGATTTCTACGACCGGCTGAAGTCCGTCAGCCGCGGCTACGCGAGCTTCGACTACACGATGACCGACTACCGCGAGGACGATCTCGTGCGGCTGTCGATCCTCGTCAACGCCGAGCCGGTCGACGCGCTCGCCATCATCGTGCACCGCACCCAGGCCGAAAGCCGCGGGCGGGCGCTGTGCGTCAAGCTCAAGGAACTGATCCCGCGCCAGCTTTTCGTGATCCCGATCCAGGCGGCGATCGGCGGCAAGATCGTGGCGCGCGAGACGATTTCGGCGCTGCGCAAGGACGTGCTTTCCAAGTGCTACGGCGGAGACATCAGCCGCAAGCGCAAGCTGCTCGACAAGCAGAAGGAGGGCAAGAAGCGCATGCGCCAGTTCGGGCAGGTCGAGATCCCGCAGTCGGCGTTCCTCGCCGCCCTCAAGGCGCGCGACGACTGACCGGCGCCTAGCGCCACTCCGGCCGCCGGCGGCGGCGCGGCGTGCGTTCGCGCGCGAGGATGCCCAGAAGGCCGCCGCTGACGGCCCCCACCAGCCACGCCGGCGCCTGCAGCAGCGGAAAGACGATGTCCTCCCACAGGGCGGGATGGATGTGGCGCACGATCGCCGGTTCGACCAGCAGCAGCGATCCGCGATGGATGTTCGCCCAGACCTCGCCGAGCGGGATGGGGACATATTCGCCCGTCTCGAGATAGGCGAGCCCGTCCAGGCCGGCCGCGAAGACGGCGCCGGCGAGCAGAAGCCAGGCGATGATGCGCAGAACGATCACGGGCCCCGACGCCCCTTTCCGGGCATTTGTCGAGACATTCTAGCCACTTCGCCCGCCGGTGGCGAGTGCGGCCGAACAGCTTGGATTGCGCCCCGATTGGCGGTATGAGGTTCCCCGCCGAGACCCCGGCGGAGGGGTGGCCGAGTGGTTTAAGGCGCTCGCTTGGAAAGCGTGTATGGGGGAAACCCCATCGTGAGTTCGAATCTCATCCCCTCCGCCATTCCTTCCCACGAGTACCGACAGTGGGGTTTCGCTGGACCAGAGAAGCCCGCACACGCGGCACTTGTCGCGCATTGCGCTCTGATCTCCTGGTTCTCTATACGCCGGGTTGCGCCCGCGTTTGAGGGGCAAAGCCCGAGTTTCTCTGCGCACGATTGTCGTGTGGGGTTTTGCCAGCATATGCAGCACCCCAGAGGCAAACTTGCCTCCGACTCGCATTTCGCCGTTGGGAATCTATCGCTGCAGGTTGGCGAACAGTTCGCGCTGGCCGGCCCAGTCGAGCGGCAGCTTTCCGTCGCAGATATGGCCGATCTGCAGCCGTGCCGGCTGCCGGCCGTCGAGGATCTGCGCCATGAGATCGGGCGCCAGGAATCCGATCGGCAGGATCTTGCGGACGTAGGATTCGGCCAGCCCAAACTGCGCCATCAGGTCCGACACCGAACTCGCCTCGCCACGTTCGAGCTTCACGCGCATTGCATGGGCCCGTGCGAGGGCGCGAATGAGCTGCTTGTCGATCCGGGGCGGGATCGGCCGGCCATCAGGTGCGGTGGTCGACACGATGACCTCTGCGCGGCTGCGATGGAGTTCGATCGCGATCTCGAACGGTTTGGCCTTCAAGGGGTCCGCAGGCTCGACGACGATCCTGTCGCTGTAGAGAGTCGCTCGGCCGACCTTTCCAAACAGTGCGTTCCGCGCTGCCTCGTCGATCTCGGTGATGGGATCCTTGGTGAGATTGCCAAGCAGAAGCGGCTCGATGACGTGTGCAGGGATGAACTTGATCTCGCCT
>JBIKWI010000205.1:0-5669 GCA_044356395.1 Tagaea sp.
TCTCTGGCACGCCAACGGCGATGAAAGTGAGAACCCGAGAATTCGTTTAGCGAGTAGACCCAAGATTGGGGATACGCCCATTCCAAAACGATTATCTCAATCAGCCTGGCTCAAGAAAACCCGATCAGGGCAAGGTCCGCAGGACAACGCCTACTAAGCTTCTCGATTTATTGAAATCTGGAGATCGGGAAGCGACCGACCGGCTGCCGTAAGCAGGCGTGCCTCGAAGCCCCAACGCCGCCCACCCCATTCGCGCGTGGCATCCTGCACGCTGGCGATCCGTAGCCTGTTCCAGCCTTTGCGCAGTTGCAACGGAATACGGGCTGGAACAAGTCGCGGCGAGGACTCAAGTCGCCGCAGCGGCTGCTCATTGACCCATAGCGCAAATCGGTCTTCGCCTTTAATCTCCAATAGCGCATCGGTTTCGCTCCCGCTTCGAACAAAAGTCGATGCAAGCGAGGAACGCTTCCAGACGCGATAATCGCCACTCGGTACAGGCCCCCAGATGTTTTCGAGGAACGCGGTCAGGTTCACGTAACCCGATGTAGCCAGCCCAAGATAGTCGCGCGTTTCTGGCAATTCGATACCGTTCTTCGCGGCTGTAATGGCTCTCTCCATCGCCGACACCGCCATATCGAGGGTATCGACGGCGCCGGCATCGAATGGTCCGGCCAGACGCCAGAGTGTTAGGCAGTCGGAGGTCAGATTGACGCGATAATCGCAGTCATCAGTATGTATTGTCGCGGGTGAGCCAACTACAAAACGCTGCCCTTCGGCTATGAGATCAGCGCGCACGAGCGCGAGATTGGCACCGTCCACTGCGCGAAAAACTGGCGTACCTTCAGCGCGCCACCCGACGGGCGGCTCTATTCGCGTTGCCTGCGCCAAGGCCATATTCGGCGCATAGACGAAGATCGATGCCTTGCGCGCTTCGGGACGACCAAAATCAGGAAGAGGAATGGTGCGGATGATGGTCATCTGGGCATGTCCTGGAATTCAATAACGGCACGTTCGCTGGGGCGAAGCGTAGGGACGTGGACCAGTAGCATGCGGCTGGAAACGTCCCATTCGGTGGAAACGTTCGCGCCGTTCACTCTGGCCGACCGACTCCGAGACTGTGCGCGGAGTATTATCTGCACATCGATATCCCTCCACGGCCAAGTACCGTGTGCGTCCAACGCCACTTCAATACGATTGAGCGTGCCGTCATGGGATACTTCGATGCGTCCAAAGTTTCCGGCCTCAAGGCCGTTCGTGGTGCCGTCATCAATATCAACCGGCTGCTTGTTAGGCTGTCCGGGATAGAGATGCAGTTGAACTCGATCCAGCGCTTCGGCGACATTGCGGCTGTCTTTGGGTCCGAGCGGAAGGATCGCCCCGGCGCGCACGAATACTGGAATTTGTTCAAGTGGAGCGAAGACGTCCATCGTTCCGCCGATGCACAGCTTATCCGTCCACCAGTCGTACCAGAATCCGTCGGGTAGAAAGATCGACCTGACACGTGTGCCAGGCTCGCAAACCGGTGCGACGAGTACATCGCTTCCGACGAAGAACTGCGTCTCATGCTCTGCGGCCTTGGTATTGCCTGGGCAGGCGAGCAGCATCGGCCGCACGATTGGTTGGCCGGTGCGAACAGTCGTGGCCATGCACTGATAGAGGTAGGGAACAAAACGATAGCGAAGCCGGATCGCATCACCGATCAATCTCTCATAGGCCTCGCCAAACGACCACGGCTCACTCTCTGGTCGCTTGCTATGCGTGCGGCCGACGGGACAGAAGGCCCCCCACTGTGTCCAGCGAACAAACAACTCGGGATCATAATGTGGGTAGTGAACGTAGCCGCCCTGATCGGTCGTCCAGTATGGCAGACCCGACAGGCTGAGCTGCTGGCCGATGACGATCTGCTCGCGAAACACCTCCCATGTTGGATCCACATCGCCGGTCCAAACGACGATTCCATATCGGGCAGCGGTTTCCCATGCAGAGTAGGCGAGGATGAAGACCCGTTCGTCGGAAACTTCACGCTGTGCATCGTGTAGGGCGCGAGAGAAAAGAAGGGGGTAGACGTTATGCACTCGCTCGCGTCCGCCCCCGCGATGCCGTGCGCCAACGGGATGGACTTCGGGCTGGATCTGGTCAAGCCACCAGGCTCGCAAGCCTTGTGCAAAAAGTCGCTTTGTTGCCTGCGCAAGAACCTCGACCGCATCCCGATGGGTGATATCGAGGATCGCGTCGTGCGACGTAACGGCTGATGCTTCCGGTGGAAACTCGACAAGTATTCCGCGCGCGACGAAGTCCTTCCAGTTACGCGAAGCCTTATCAACATAGGGATGAAGGGAGACCATCGTCGTGAAGCCGAGCGCTTTCAGTTCGGCCACCATTCCCTCGATATCCGGCCAAAGATTCACATCCCAATCAAAGTCACCAAATTCGGCGAACCAGTACCAATCGATCACGACAATATCGCAAGGAATGCGCCGCTCCCGGAATTCGCGTGCGACCGAGATTAACTCCTCGCGGCCCCGGTAGCGGTTGCGGCTTTGGATATAGCCCAATCCCCACGGAGGCAGCATCGAAGCGCCGCCGGTGAGGACGTGATGCAAATGCAGAATATCTGCAGGAGTCTCGCCGAGCAGCACGAACAACTCGATGCCCGGTGCATCTACGACAATGGCGATCCGATCCGGTGCGGCTTCGCCGGTATGAGAGTCGCCGGGCCACGGCGCTGGGGCAAGCATCGCCTGCTTGGGGTTGACCGGTGGTGGCGCAAGGCTGGCGTCACCGACGACGAAGCGGCTCGGATATCCACTGTTCAGGACGACTCCCCACCCGGCGCTCGACAGCATGAATGGAATGCCGGTCACGCATGGATATCGCGCGTTGCGAACCTCGTGCCACATGCGGCGCTCGGTGCCGCGTAGGTTGAGCTTCTCCATCGTCGCCTGACCGAGTCCGTGGATTGTTTCCGCCGGATCGAGCGCGAAGCGCAGTGTCACTTGGTTGTTGCCGGACTCGCACCAACCAACTGACGCGGCAAACCGCACTTTCCCGATGTGATCTCGTACCGCGAACGACGGCCAGGGCGGAGACCCTTCGAGGGAAAATCCTTCGAGGGCTTGTACCGAATCCTTCGGTTGAAAAAATGTGACTGCTGAAATGCCTGCAGGGAGATCGAGGCGAGAGCAGTCGTCCTCTGCAACTTCACCGATGCGGATACGTAGGATACGCGAATGGATTACCTCAATGCTGATTGCGGCGGACGCAGGAACCATCTCGCTGAGCTTTCCCTCACCTTTCATTGGCGCGTCCTTATGAAAGCCAGAGTTCGCCGCTCAGGCCCGACTGCCCGGATGCGACGGAGTGAATGAAGGGGCGCACGCGTTCGCTACCGACATCAATCGCGCGGACGACTGCGGCGCGGACCGCGGAGGCGTCGCGACGATTTAGGCCGTCGATGATGCTCGAGTATTCAGCCTCGTAGGCTTTTTCGGGATTCAAAGCAGGATAGAGGAAGTTGAACAATGGTCCGATCAGAAGCCAGTTGTTGCGGATCTGCTCCATTAACCTTGGCATAGCCGCACACTGATAGAGCTTGAAGCGAAAGCGCCAGTTGAGTTCGAGCGCCAGGGTCACGTCGCGCTTTGCCTTCGCGCGATGGTAGTCGGAAAAGATCTGCGAAAGCTCGGCGATGTCGTTAGCTGAGCAAAGTACCGCCGCTCGCTCGGCGGCGAGCCCTTCGAGCGATTTTCGAATTTCGCAGATTTCAGTGTAGCCTGCCTCGTCAAGCAGGGGGACCGAGACCGACGTTGCGCGCCGAAATTCGATCGCGCCAATTGCTGCCAACCGCAGCAGGGCCTCCCGAACGGGCGTGATGCTTGTACCGTAGTTTGCCGCGATTTCGGCGATCGTCAGGCGTTGGTTGGGCCGTAGCCGGCCGGCCATCAATGCATGCTGAAGCTCCGCCTCGACTCGGGTGGATAGTGTCGATCCGTCGCCTTTTGAGCTGTTCTTGCGCGGCTTGTGAATCCGTTTTTTGGGCACTTTACAAGACTCCGTTGACTGTCGGAATAAATCATATATCATTTGATACATAAATTCCAGAACGCGCCAGCCCGGCCAACGGGTGGCGTATAGGGAGGAAAACATGATCCGCATTTCGCGTCGCTATCTGTCGCTCATGCTGACGACGCTCGCTTTGGGCCTTCCGGCTGCCGGCTCCGCAATGGCCCAGACGAAGACGGAAGCAACACTCGCCGGAATTCTTCCTCGCGAACATCTGCTGACCAAGTCATTCCAGGTTTTTGCAGACAAGCTTGCGGAAAAGACCGGTGGCGCGCTGACGGTTAAAGTCGTCCATTCGAGTCAACTCGGTGGCCTTAAGGAGACGACCGAGGCGACGATTTCGGGCAATCTGGAATTCACGCAGATCAATAATGCACTGCTTGGCTCGTTCTATTCTCGCACGATGTTGTTCGACCTGCCCTTCATCTTTCGAGACAACGATCATATGAAGAAGGTCGTGCGCGGCACTATGGGGACCGAAATCTATAAGGAATTTGAGGCGCGGGCCGGTCTGAAGATTCTGATGGCTGGTTTGCCCGACGGTCCCCGTTCGGTCTGGAACAGCAAGCGCCAGATCGTCCAGCCGGCCGACATGAAGGGCATGCGGCTGCGCGTTATGGAATCGCCGATCATGATCGCAACGTTCGAGCAGCTTGGCGCAATCCCGGTACCAATGGCGTTCCCCGAAGTTTACATGGCAGCACGTCAGGGCGTGATCGACGGCGCAGAAACGCCGGCTGGTGCTCTGACGCCCATGCGCGTTCCCGAGATCGCAAAGTATTACAGCTTGACACGCCACTTCGCACTGCCGGCTGCGATTGCCGTGAACTCTGCGTGGTTTGCCAAGCGCCCGAAGGCCCAGCAGGACGCCATCCTGCAGGCCGCCGAAGAGGCGCGGGCGTGGTACGATTCCGAATATGATGCAGACGAGAAGGCGAGCCTCGCGGCCGCCGTCAAGGATGGGCTGGTGGTCAACGAAGTCGGGAATGTCGAAGACTTTCGTAAGGCCGTTGCCAAAGTCTATGACACCTATCGCGAGCGTGTGGGTGGCGACACACAGATCCAGGCGGTAATGGCGGTCAAGTAAGGGGACTGCTGTGACGGAATGCGTCGCCCGTTTGGCGAGGTTGGAGGCGTCTGCCAGCCGGTTTGTTCTGATGCTGGCAGGCGCCTTGACCGCACTTTTCTTCGTATTGATTTCAGCACAGGTGGTTTCGCGCTACGTCTTCGATATCTCCATTACGTCGAGCGACGAGCTTTCGCGCTACGCGTTCATCTGGGCCACGATTCTCGGCGCAGCGGCAGTTACCGCGTCATCACAGAACTATGAAGTACGAATCATCGATTTCGTGATCGGTGATTTCGGGCGGCAGTGGCTGGACTCTGCCCGTATTCTGGTTCAGATCCTCGTTGCCGGGATATTGCTTTTCTGGGGCGCGCGCTGGGCCCTACGCTTTGGAGCCGGAACGAGCCCGGTCATGGAATTGAGCCTCGGGCTCGTCTATGCTGTCGTACCTGTGGCTGGCCTCTACATCCTGCTCGGCCTTCTTTTTTCTCTTGCGCAGATCTGGTGATCTGCCCCCTTCAGAGTGGTCCAAAAGTTAATT
>JBIKWI010000206.1:0-5642 GCA_044356395.1 Tagaea sp.
TCGTCGCCGGCCCGGCCGGTCATCCCCCATGGTGGGAGCGATTCCCGCCCGTCCGCTACATTAAAAGCCCCGGAGTGGCGGGCCTCATCCGGATAAATTGGGCCGACCGGCGCGCCCGATCAAGGGCGCGCCGACGTCATGCCGAAGTTCCGACCTGTGCCGGCGGCCGTTCGCCGTGCACATGCAGGGGTTTCGCGCGGCCTTCGACGACCTCGCTGTTGATCACGACCTCTTCCACGCCGGTCATGCCGGGCAGCTCGAACATGGTTTCCAGCAGGATCACTTCCATGATCGAGCGCAGGCCGCGCGCGCCGGTCTTGCGCGCGATCGCCTTGCGCGCGACCGACTTCATCGCGTCGTCCGAGAACGAGAGCTTGATCCCTTCCATGTCGAACAGGCGCTGGTACTGCTTGACCAGCGCGTTCTTCGGCTTCTGCAGGATGTCGACCAGCGCGTCTTCCGAAAGGTCGGTAAGCGTGGCGACGACCGGCAGGCGGCCGATGAACTCGGGGATCAGGCCGAACTTGAGCAGATCCTCCGGCTCGACGTCCTTGAGGATCTGGCCCGTGGTCCGCTCGTCGGGGCCGCGCACGTCGGCGCCGAAGCCGATCGACGTGCCGCGCGAACGCGCCGCGATGATCTTGTCGAGGCCGGCGAACGCACCGCCGCAGATGAACAGGATGTTCGTCGTGTCGACCTGCAGGAACTCCTGCTGGGGATGCTTGCGCCCGCCCTGCGGGGGAACCGAGGCGACCGTGCCTTCCATGATCTTGAGCAGGGCCTGCTGCACGCCTTCGCCCGACACGTCGCGCGTGATCGACGGGTTCTCGGACTTTCGGCTGATCTTGTCGACCTCGTCGATATAGACGATGCCGCGCTGCGCGCGCTCGACGTTGTAGTCCGCCGCCTGCAGCAGGCGCAGGATGATGTTCTCGACGTCCTCGCCGACATAGCCGGCTTCCGTCAGCGTCGTGGCGTCGGCCATCGTGAACGGCACGTCGATGATGCGCGCGAGCGTCTGCGCCAGGAGCGTCTTGCCGCAGCCCGTCGGGCCGACCAGCAGGATGTTCGACTTGGCGATCTCGACCTCGTTGCCCTTCTGGCCGTGCGACAGGCGCTTGTAGTGGTTGTGCACGGCGACCGAGAGAACCTTTTTGGCGTGGTCCTGGCCGATCACGTAGTCGTCGAGGACCGTGCAGATGTCCTTGGGGGTCGGCACGCCGTCGCGCGACTTGACCAGCGTGGTCTTGTGCTCTTCGCGGATGATGTCCATGCACAGTTCGACGCATTCATCGCAGATGAATACGGTCGGGCCCGCGATGAGCTTGCGGACCTCGTGCTGGCTCTTGCCGCAGAACGAGCAATAAAGGGTGTTCTTCGAATCGCCCGAGGACTTGTTCATTCCGTCACCGCTCCGTCCGGACCGCCCCAGGATCGGGACTCCGGACTTGGTTGGATGTTAGCCCTCACCTGCCGCTGCGGCAACCGGACCCGCCGCCCCGCCGGAGCAAACCGAACGGGAACCCACGGGGAACGAATGCGCACTGCGGCAGAACAAGAATAGGGTCCCCGCCGCGGCGATACAAGCCGCGTGCCAGCGATCGAAGACCGCGCTCCGGGCAGGGAGATCAGGCGGCCTTGGCTTCGTCGGGGCGCGGCGGGCGCTCGGTGACGACCTCGTCGATGAGCCCGAACGACTTCGCCTCGTCCGGATTCATGAACTTGTCGCGCTCCAGCGCCGTCTCGATCGCCTCGACCGGCTGGCCGGTGTGGCGCACGTAGATCTCGTTGAGACGCTTGCGCAGGTTGAGGATCTCGCGCGCCTGGATCTCGATGTCGGTCGCCTGCCCCTGCGCGCCGCCCGACGGCTGGTGGACCATGATGCGCGAGTTGGGCAGCGAGAAGCGCTTGCCCTTTGCGCCCGCACTCAGCAGCAGCGAACCCATCGAGGCGGCCTGGCCGATGCACACGGTCGCCACGTCCGGCCGGATGTACTGCATCGTGTCGTAGATCGCGAGGCCCGACGTGACGACGCCGCCCGGCGAGTTCACGTAGAGCGAGATGTCCTTCTTGGGGTTCTCGCTCTCGAGGAACAGGAGCTGCGCGCAGATCAGGCTCGACACCGCGTCGTTGACGGGGCCGACCATGAAGATGATGCGCTCCTTGAGGAGGCGCGAATAGATGTCGAAGGCACGTTCGCCGCGTGCCGTCTGCTCGACGACCATCGGCACGAGGGTGTTCATCTGGACGTCGATCGACATTGGCGGGGCTCCCGGGATTGGCGCGGCAGTCTGGAAAAGCTGGGGTCTGGAATATATGTAGGCCGGTCGCGCTGGGACGATCAAGTGATCCGGCAAAAAGAGAACGGCGGCGCGAGATCGCCTCGCGCCGCCGCAGGATTTCCCACGAAAGCGCCGGTCAGGCGGCTTCGTCTTCCTTGGTGAGTTCCTCGGACGAGACTTCCTTCTCGGTGACCTTGGCGAGTTCGACGATGAAGTCGATCACCTTGTCCTCGAAGATCGGCGCGCGGAGCTGGGCAAGCGCTTCCGGGTTCTTGCGGTAGAGGTCGACGATCTCGCGTTCCTGGCCGGGATAGCGGCGGGCCTGCTCGGCCAGCGCCCGGTTGACCTCTTCCTGCGCCACCTGGACGTTGTTGGCGGTGCCGATCTCGGCAAGCAGCAGGCCCAGGCGCACGCGACGCTCGGCGATCTTCCGGTATTCCGCCTTGATGTCGTCGTCCGACTTGCCCTTGTGCTCGGGATCCTCGTAGCCGCGCTTGCGCTCTTCCTCGACCTGGCTCCAGATCTGGGCGAACTCGGCGTCGACCATGCCCGGAGGCACATCGAAGCTGTGCGCGTCGGCGAGCTTGTCGAGCAGCTGGCGCTTCAGCTTGGTGCGGGCATGGCGCGTCAGCTCGCGGGCGAGCTGGTCCTTGACCGCCTTCTTCAGCGTCTCGAGATCGTCGAAGCCGAGACCCTTGGCGAACTCGTCGTCCTGCACCAGCGGGATCGCCTCGCGCAGTTCCTTGATCTCGACCTTGAAGGTCGCGGGTTTGCCGGCGAGCTGGTCGTTCACGTACTGCTCGGGGAACGTGATGTTCACGTCGCACTTGTCGCCGACCTGCTTGCCGACGAGCTGGTCCTCGAAGCCCTTGACGAACTGGTTGGAACCCAGCTCCAGCGCGTGGTCGCTGCCCTTGCCGCCGTTGAACGGCACGCCGTCGAGGAAGCCCTCGAAATCGATGACGAGCGTGTCACCGGACTTGGCGGGGCGCTTTTCCTCGACCTTCTTGGACTGCTTCTGCGAGCGCGCGAGGCTGTCGAGGGCCTTGGCGATCTCGGCTTCGCCCGGCTCGGCCTTCAGGCGCACGAGTTCGATCGACTTGAAATCGACCGGTGCGATTTCCGGCAGCACTTCGACGGCGAGGTTGTACTCGAGATCCTTGCCCTCGGCGAAGCTGACGACCTCGATCTTCGGCTGGAGTGCGGGCTTCAGGCCGCGCTCGAGGATCGCCTGGCTCGACGAGTCCTGAACGGCGCGCTGGAGCACGTCGCCCATGACGGACTGGCCGTAGCGCTGCTTGAGCACGCCCTTGGGCGCCTTGCCCGGACGGAAGCCCGGCAGGTTGACCTTCTTCGAAAGGTCGTCCAGTTCGATTTCGATCTTGGCGGCGATGTCGGTGGCCGAGACGACGACCTTGTAGCCGCGCTTCAGACCGTCATTCAGTGTTTCGGTGACTTGCATGATGTCCCACTCGCGGGAATTTCGGGAACCGGCAGGGACCGACGGCGCATCCGGGACGAAGCTCGAAACTGGTGCGGGCGGAGGGACTTGAACCCCCACGACTTACGTCACGAGAACCTAAATCTCGCGTGTCTACCAGTTTCACCACGCCCGCACGGCCGGCATTTCTGCGGCATTTGGGGCGCCCCTCGTACTCGGCTTGCCGGCCGACGTCAATCGGCGTGCAGAACGGGGATTTCGTGCCGTTGTTCGGTTTCGACACCAAAAAACTTTTTCGAACTTTTTTATCAATCTGAAATTGCCTAATTCTGCCATAAATATGCGGATTTTTTAGACATCATTTTTCCACATTTATCACTACTAAAGTATTGATCCGCAAATTTTTTTTGGAGATTTTTCGATGCGCCTCATGGTTGTCTGTCCGCACGACAGAAAGGACTGGCAGAAGCCGGTCCTCGTTACCCCCAGAAGGAAAGGGTTACTTCCATGGCAAATTCGATCAATACCAACGTCGGTGCAATGGTGGCTCTGGCCTCGCTGCGCTCGACCCAGTCAGCCCTCAACACGGCTTCCAAGCAGGTCCAGACCGGCTACCGGGTCTCGGACGCTGCCGACGACGCGTCGACCTTCTCGGTTGCCCAGGGCATCCGCGGCAACCTGCAGGCCTATCAGGCGGTGCAGGGTTCGCTCGCGAACGGTGCCGGCCTTGGCTCCGTTACTCAGGCGGCGCTGACGAGCATCTCGAACCTTGTCGGCAACATGCAGGCCAAGATCACGCAGCTCGCCGATGGTGGAATCGACGCGAACCAGCGCACGATCTACACCAACGACTTCAACGCGATGACCTCGCAGGTCCAGAACTTCATCGCGCAGGCGCGCTACAACGGGACGAACCTGCTTTCGGCTGGCTCCACCGCCAAGACGTTCCTTGCTGATACGGCAGGGACGACGCTGACCATGACCTCGCAGTCGTCGGTCAACGCGGCCTTCACGACCTTCGCGGCTTCTTCGGTCACGTCGGCCTCGGCGGCAACGCTTGCACTCACTTCGCTTGCAACCTTCCAGCAGTCAGTTGCCTCTTCGCTCGGTTCAAACGCTGCGGAAACGCGGTCGATGAACCTGCAGTCGAGCTTCGTGAACTCGATCGTCGACGCCACAACGGCCGGTCTCGGCGCCATCGTCGACGCGGACATCGGCAAGGCTTCGGCTTCAGTGCAGGCGCTTCAGGTCCGCCAGCAGCTCGGCATCCAGTCGCTGTCCATCGCCAACCAGCAGCCCTCCGTGCTGCTCGGCCTCTTCCGCTAACTTCGGCGGGACTACACTCGACGGACGGGGGCGGCCCAAGGGCCGCCCCCGTTTCGTTTGAAGCGCCTGAAAGTCGAAACCGGCGACGCTCGAGCGTTGCAAAATTTGCCGGTCTGCCCCCGCAATCGATGCGGGCATTAATTTCAAATTAATCAGAATTTCGGATTTCTTTTAGAATCAGATCGTTAATCGCCGGATCCTTTTCGACCGATTTGCCGTCGTTTGTTCAGGCGCTTCGGCTGTAACAAATTTTGCCGTGACGCCCTACAACTGTCGTGTTTTGCTCCTTGTGTCCAAGGACCGATCGGCAGAAGCCGCTCGCAACCGCTTCCAGAAGGAAAGGTACCAACCCAATGTCCAACTCGATCAATACCAACGTCGGCGCGATGGTGGCTTTGGCCTCGCTGCGCACGACCCAATCGGCCCTCAACGTCGCCTCCAAGCAGGTCCAGACCGGTTACCGGGTCGCGGACGCTGCCGACGACGCATCGACCTTCTCGGTCGCCCAGGGCATCCGCGGCAACCTGCAGGCCTTCCAGGCGGTGCAGGGCTCGCTCGCCAACGGCGTCGGCCTCGGCTCGGTCACGCAGGCG
>JBIKWI010000052.1:0-19011 GCA_044356395.1 Tagaea sp.
ACCCGTCGCTGGAACCCGAAGATGGCGCCGTTCCTGTTCGGCGTGCGCAACGGCGTCCACATCATCGACCTGCAGCAGACCGTGCCGATGCTCGACCGCGCGCTCCAGGCCGCGCGCGACGTGTGTGCGGGCGGCGGACGCGTGCTGTTCGTCGGCACCAAGCGCCAGGCGCAGGATCCGATCGCCGAAGCGGCGAAGCGCTGCGGCCAGTATTTCGTCAACCACCGCTGGCTGGGCGGCATGCTCACCAACTGGAAGACGATTTCCAACTCGATCAAGCGCCTGAAGGAAATCGACGAGCGTCTCGCGGGCGACATGCCCGGCGGCTCGGCCTCGGGCGGCCTGACGAAGAAGGAACTTCTCTACATGACCCGCGAGCGCGACAAGCTCGAGCGTTCGCTGGGCGGCATCAAGGAAATGGGCGGCCTGCCCGACCTGCTGTTCGTGATCGACACGAACAAGGAAGCGATCGCGGTCGAGGAAGCGCGCCGGCTCAACATTCCGGTCATCGCGGTGCTCGACTCCAACAGCGATCCCAAGGGCGTCACGTACCCGATTCCGGGCAACGACGACGCGCTGCGCGCCGTCTCGACCTATTGCGAGCTGATGGCCAACGCCGTACTCGACGGGCTGCAGGCCGAAATGAAGGCCGCGGGCGTCGACGTGGGCGCCGCCGCCGTGCTGCCGACGGTCGAGGTTGCGGTTCCTGCAGCCGATGCGCCGGCCGTCGACGCGGGCGTCGTTCCGGACAAGGACGCGGCCGCCGCCGCCGAGGCGAAGCCCGCCAAGAAGTCGGCGCCGCGCAAGAAGAAGGCCTCGGCCGAGTAAGGCCGGGGTCCTTTTTCCGACACGAAACGAACTCGAACTTCGGGGACTGAAAGTATGGCCGAGATCACGGCGGCGCTCGTCAAGGAGCTGCGCGAGAAGAGCGGTGCTGGCATGATGGATTGCAAGCGCGCGCTATCCGAAAACCAGGGCGACATCGAAGCGGCGGTCGACTGGCTGCGCAAGAAGGGCCTCGCGGCGGCCGCCAAGAAGGCCGGCCGCGTCGCGGCGGAAGGCCTGATCGGCGTGGCCTTCGAAGGCACGTCAGGCGGCATGGTCGAGGTCAACTCCGAGACCGACTTCGTCGCGCGCAACGACGCCTTCCAGGACTACGTGCGCAACGTCACGAAGACGGCCCTTGCCGCCGGCGAGGACGTCGAGAAGCTGAAGGCGGCGGCATATCCGGGCGGCGGTTCGGTCGCCGACGCGCTGACGGCCCTCATCGCCAAGATCGGCGAGAACATGACGCTGCGCCGCGCGGCCGTGCTGAAGGTTTCGGCGGGCGCCGTCGCCACGTACGTCCATAGTGCCGCAGCCCCCGGCCTCGGCAAGATCGGCGTGCTCGTGGCGCTGGAAAGCACCGGGGACAAGGAAAAGCTGACGGCTCTGGGCCGCCAGATCGCCATGCACATCGCCGCGACCAATCCGCAGGCGCTGGACATCGCTTCCGTCGATCCGGCGATGCTCGCGCGCGAGAAGGCCGTGCTCACCGAACAGGCCGCCGCGTCGGGCAAGGCGCCGCAGGTCATCGAGAAGATGGTCGAAGGCCGCGTGCGCAAGTACTACGAGGAGACCGTGCTGCTCGAGCAGGTCTACGTCGTCGACGGCGAGACGCGCATCAAGGACGTGATCGCCAACGCGGCCAAGGAACTGGGCGTGCCGGTCAAGCTCGCCGCGTTCCGCCGCTACGCGCTGGGCGAGGGCATCGAGAAGAAGGAAACCGACTTCGCCGCCGAAGTCGCCGCCCAGCTCAAGGCCTGATCCGGCACCGGCGACGACAGGGAGGCAAGAGGCGATGGCCAAAGCGGACAAGTCGAAAGCCGGACGGACCCGCTACCGGCGCGTCCTGCTGAAGGTTTCGGGCGAGGTGCTTGCCGGCAGCGGGGAAAGCGGCCTCGATCCGGCGACCATCGACCGCATCGCCGCCGACGTGAAGCAGGTCCGCGATCTCGGCGTCCAGGTGGCGCTGGTGATCGGCGGCGGCAACATCTTCCGCGGCCTGTCGGGCGCCAAGCGCGGCATCGAGCGGGCCAACGGCGACTACATGGGGATGCTCGCGACGGTCATCAACGCGCTCGCCCTCCAGAACGCGCTCGAGGGCGTGGGCGTGCCGACCCGGGTCCAGTCCGCCATCCCGATGGCGAGCATCTGCGAGCCCTACATCCGCCGGCGCGCGATGCGCCACATGGAGAAGGGTCGGGTCGTGATCTTCGGTGCCGGCACCGGCAATCCCTTCTTCACGACCGATACGGCCGCCGCCCTGCGCGCGTCGGAAATGGGCTGCGACGCGTTGCTCAAGGGCACCAAGGTCGACGGCGTCTATTCGGCCGATCCCAAGAAGGTCAAGACCGCCAAACGCTACGACCGGCTGACGTACCGCGAGGTCATGGAGCGCGATCTCGGCGTCATGGACGCCGCGGCGATCGCCCTGGCCCGCGAGAATCACATTCCGATTCTCGTGTTTTCGATCCAAAATCCCGGTGGATTCGCCCAGGTGATGACCGGGAAGGGCCGCTACACGACGGTGGCGGATTGACGCCCCGGCCAGCTCCGTTTCGTCCGTTCGCGTTCCCTCTTCGAGGATAATGAACAATGTCCGCCAGCGCCGAAACCGAAGATCTCCGCCGCCGCATGAACGGTTCGCTCGATGTCCTCAAGAAGGAGTTCGCGGGCCTTCGCACCGGCCGCGCGTCGGCCAACATGCTCGACCCCGTGACGGTCGAGGCCTATGGCAGCCAGATGCCGCTCTCGCAGTGCGCGACCGTCAGCGCGCCCGAGGCGCGCATGCTGACCGTACAGGTCTGGGACAAGGGTCTGGTCAAGTCGGTCGAGAAGGCGATCCGCGAGGCCAATCTCGGTCTCAACCCGATGGCCGACGGGCAGATGCTCCGCATCCCGATGCCGCCGATGACCGAGGAGCGCCGCAAGGAACTGCAGAAGGTCGCCAAGAACTATGCGGAGGCCGCCCGCGTGTCGGTGCGCAACGTGCGCCGCGAGGGCATGGACGCGCTCAAGGAACTGCTCAAGAAGAGCAAGATCACCGAAGACGACAACCGCAAGCGCCAGACCGACATCCAGAACCTGACCGACGAGTTCATCAAGAAGGTGGACGAGGCGGTCGCCGCCAAGGAAAAGGACATTCTCGCGGTCTGATCGAAGGCCACCCGCGAGAATTCCACCGGCCAGGGAACCCGCCATGTCGCAGGGCAACAATCCCCAACATGTCGCCATCATCATGGACGGCAACGGGCGCTGGGCGAAGGCGCGCGGGCTGCCGCGCATCGCCGGGCACCGGCGCGGGGCCGATGCCGTGCGCAACGCCGTCGAGGCGGCCGGCGAACTGGGCGTGCGCTACCTGACGCTGTTCGGCTTCTCGTCCGAGAACTGGAAGCGCCCGGTCGACGAGATTTCCGACCTGATGGGACTGCTGCGCCACTATCTGCGCAGCGAGATCGCGGAGCTGCACGCCAAGGGCGTGCGCGTGCGCGTGATCGGCGACCGCAAGCGTCTGCCGGCCGATGTCGTGGCGCTGGTCGAGGGTGCCGAAGAGACGACGCGCGCCAACACGCGCCTCGACCTGATCGTGGCGCTTTCCTACGGCGCGCGCGACGAGATCGTCGCCGCCGCGCGAGCGCTTGCCGCCGCCGCGAAGCGCGGCGAGATCGCCCCCGAAGCGATCGACGAGACGATGTTCGACGGCCGGCTGTACACGGCCGGCATTCCCGACCCGGATCTGCTGGTGCGCACGAGCGGCGAGAAGCGGATATCCAACTTCCTGCTCTGGCAGAGTGCCTATACCGAGTTCGTTTTCCTCGACGTGCTCTGGCCGGATTTCGGCCGCCGCGAGTTCGAAGCGGCGATCGCCGAGTTCGGCCAGCGCGACCGGCGCTACGGCGCGGTGGTCGGGTGAATTCCACCGATCCGGCGCTGCCCGCTCCGGCCGGACGGCTCTCGGGTCTGCGCAAGCGCGTCCTTTCGGCGCTCGTCCTTCTTGCCATCGCGCTTGCCGGCCTGTTCTCCGGTCCGGCCGCGTTCGAACTGCTGGTCGCGGTCGCGGGTGCGATCCTCGCATGGGAATGGACGCGGCTGGTGAGTGCCGGGCGCTTCGGCTTCAGCGGACTTGCGGTCGGTGCGGTGGTGCTGGCGAGCGGGGCCGTCGCCTCGGTCGGGTGGCCGGGCGAAGCGCTCGCGATCGCTGCCGTCGGTGCTGCCGGCGTCTA
Organism: Tagaea sp.; assembly: GCA_044356395.1. GTDB lineage: Bacteria > Pseudomonadota > Alphaproteobacteria > CACIAM-22H2 > CACIAM-22H2 > Tagaea. The sequence goes on from JBIKWI010000052.1 coordinate 4,266, forward strand.
CCTCTTCGCGCGGGCGGGTGCCCGCACGCGGTGCGGATGGATCTCCGCGGGACCGGTCTATATCGGCATCCCGGTCGTCTGCCTGATCTGGCTGCGCGGCGAGGACAATGCCGGGCTCGACGCGATCCTGTGGCTTCTGGCGAGCGTCTGGGCGACCGATACCGGCGCCTACTTCGCCGGCCGCACGATCGGCGGGCCGAAACTTGCGCCACGCTTCTCGCCGAACAAGACATGGGCCGGCCTGTTCGGCGCGATGGTCGCCGCGGCCATCGTCGGCTGGATCGGCAGCCGCCTCGTGCCGGCGGGGCCCGGGGCCGGCGCGCTGGCACTCGCCGGTGCGGTGCTGGCCGTTGTGGCTCAGGGCGGCGATCTGCTCGAATCGGCCGTCAAGCGCCGCTTCGGCGCCAAGGATTCGAGCGCGCTCATCCCCGGGCACGGCGGCCTGTTCGACCGCGTGGACGGGCTGCTTACCGCCGCCGTCGCGTTCGCGCTGTTCCAGTGGGCGACCGACGCGCGCGTGCTGACGTGGCCATGAAGCGGGTGACGATCCTCGGATCGACCGGATCGGTCGGCCGCAATACGGTCGAACTGCTTGCCGCCGATCGCGAGCGCTTCGCGGTCGAAGCGCTGGTCGCCAACCGCAACGTGGCCCTGCTTGCCGAACAGGCACGCGCACTGGGTGCCCGGCGCGCGGTCGTGGCCGACGAAAGCGCGCTCGGCGACCTGCGCGCCGCGCTTGCGGGCAGCGGCATCGAGGCAGCGGGCGGTGCCGCAGCCGTGATCGAGGCGGCGGACATGCCCGCCGACATCGTCATGGCGGCGATCGTCGGAGCGGCGGGCCTTGCGCCCACGCTCGCCGCGATCCGGCGCGGGGCGACGATCGGCCTTGCCAACAAGGAGACGCTGGTCTGCGCGGGCGCCCTCGTGACCGCCGAGGTCGTCCGCCACGGCGCAACGCTCATCCCCGTCGACAGCGAACACAGCGCGATCTTCCAGGTGTTCGATGCGGCCCGGATCGACCGGATCGAACGGGTCATCCTGACGGCGTCGGGCGGCCCGTTCCGGACCTGGTCGCGCGAGCGCATGGCGAGCGTCACGCCGGCCCAGGCGGTCGCGCATCCCAACTGGTCGATGGGTGCGAAGATCTCGGTCGACTCGGCGACGATGATGAACAAGGGCCTGGAGGTCATCGAGGCCTTCCATCTGTTCCCGGTGGGCGCCAGGCGCATCGAGATCGTCGTGCATCCGCAGTCGGTGATCCATTCCATGGTCGCCTATGTCGACGGCTCGGTGCTCGCCCAGCTCGGCACGCCGGACATGCGCATGCCGATTTCGTTGGCATTGGCCTGGCCCGACCGGATGGCGACCCCGGGTGCCAGGCTCGATTTCGCGCGGATGGCGAACCTGACCTTCGAAGCGCCTGATGCCGAAAGGTTTCCAGCGATTTCTTTGGCCCGGCACGCCTTGCAACTGGGGGGCGCCAACCCTACTATCCTTAATGCCGCGAACGAGATCGCGGTGGCGGCCTTTCTTGCCGGCCGGATCGGGTTTCTCGACATCGTCGCGACGGTCGAGGCGACGCTCGGGGCCTATCGGCCGCAAGTCCCCTCCAGCATCGCCGATGTCGTGTCGATCGACGCCGAAGCCCGCCAGCAGGCCGAGCGGCTGATCGCGGCGGGGCCGGGCCGTCGCGGCGCCTGAACCAACACCGAGTTCATCCGAAAGCCGAAGCTCCGATGTCGATCGCCGAATACCTGATCCCGTTCCTCGTCGTGCTCAGCGTGCTCGTGTTCGTGCACGAGCTCGGCCATTTCTGGGTCGCGCGGCGCTGCGGGGTGAAGGTCGAGGTGTTCTCGATCGGGTTCGGGCGCGAGATCTTCGGCTGGAACGACCGCCACGGCACGCGCTGGAAGGTCTCGTGGCTGCCGCTGGGCGGTTACGTGAAGATGTTCGGCGATTCCGACGTCGCGTCGGCCCCGTCGGCCGAAGTCGCCGGCATGTCGCCGGAAGACCGGGCGCGTTCGTTCTTCCACAAGACGCTTGGGCAGCGCGCGGCCATCGTCATCGCGGGACCGGCCGCCAATTTCCTGCTCGCCATCGTCCTGCTTGCCGGGATGTTCGCGTTCGTCGGACAGCCTTTCACCCCCCCGGAGGTCGGCGGCGTGCTGCCCGGATCGGCCGCCGAGCGCGCCGGCATCCAGGCCGGCGACCGCATCGCCGCCATCGACGGATCGCGCATCGAGCGGTTCGAGGATATCCAGCGCATCGTCCAGCTCAATCTCGACCGTCGCCTGACGATGACGGTCGAACGGGGCGGGATGCGCGTCGACCTCGACGTGACGCCCGTCGTGATCGAGGAAACGGACCGGTCCGGCAACGTGATGCGCGTCGCGCGGCTCGGGATCCGCGGCCAGGGAATGGCCTTCAAGAAGCACAATCCGGCCGAAGCGGTCTGGCGCGCGGCACAGGAGACCTGGAACCAGACCGCCGGGACGCTCAAGGCGCTGGGCCAGATGATCGGCGGGAGCCGCGGGACCGAAGAGCTGGGCGGCCCGATCCGGATCGCCAAGATGTCGGGCGAAGTGGCGCAAGGCGGTATCGGCAGCCTGCTTCTGTTCATGGCGGTGCTGTCGATCAATCTCGGACTTATCAATCTTTTCCCAATTCCGATGCTGGATGGCGGACATCTCGTGCTTTATGCCGCCGAGGCGGTGCGCGGTCGCCCACTACCGCCGCGTGCCGTCGAATACGGTTTCCGTATCGGATTTGCTTTGGTAATAAGCCTGATGGTGTTTGCGACCTGGAACGACCTTGTCCACACGGGGGTGGTACGGTTTCTGGTCGGACTCGTGTCGTGAACGGCGCATCTCGTGATTTACGCGGAAGCTTCAGCTAAGCTACTCGTGAATCGGGCTTTTGGGATCGGAACTCGGAACAGCATGAACGTGATCGCGACGACCGTTTTCAGGGCGCGGAAGAGCTTTTGCGCGATCGCTGCCGTCCTGGGACTCGGCCTGTGCGGGCTTCTGCCGGGCGGCACCGCCCAAGCGCAGTTCGCCACACCGCGCGGCGTCGTCGGCGGCCCGGTCGCCGAAATCCGGATCGACGGCACGCAGCGCATCGCACCGGAAACCGTGCGGGCCTACCTCACCGTTCAGCCGGGCGAGGCGGCGGATGCCGAACAGCTCGACCGTTCGCTGAAGGCGCTTTTCGGCACGGGCCTGTTCGCCGACGTCGCCATCCGCCAGGAAGGGCCGACGCTCGTCGTGCGGGTCGTCGAGAATCCGATCGTCAACCGCATCGCCTTCGAGGGCAACAAGCGGATGAAGGAGGAGACCCTCACGCCGGAGATCACCTTGCGTCCGCGGACGGTGTTCACGCGCGCGAAGGTCCAGACCGACGTGAAGCGCCTGCAGGACATCTACCGCCGCTCGGGACGTTTCGCCGCGACGATCGAGCCGAAGGTCATCCAGCTGCCGCAGAATCGCGTCGACCTCGTGTTCGAGATCGACGAGGGGCAGGTCACGGGCGTCCAGCGCATCAATTTCGTCGGCAACCGCACCTTTGCGGACGGCACGCTGCGCGAACAGATCCAGACCCGCGAATCCCGCTGGTACCGGTTCCTGTCGAGCGACGACGTCTACGATCCGGACCGTCTCTCCTACGACCGCGAACTCCTGCGCAAGTATTACCTGTCCTACGGTTATGCCGACTTCCGCGTCGTCTCGGCGATCGCCGAGCTGAGCCCGGACCGCGAAGGCTTCTACGTGACCTTCACGATCGAAGAGGGCGAGCGATACCGTTTCGGCGGCATCGACGTGTCCTCGCAGCTTCGGGATCTGAAGATCGAGGACCTCAAGTCTCGCGTGCGCACCAAGGAAGGCTCCTGGTACGACGCCGATCTGGTCGACGGCACTGTCACGGCCCTGACGGAATTCGCGGGCTCGGCGGGCTACGCGTTCGCCGAGGTGCGGCCGCGCGTCCAGCGCGACCGCGAGGCGCGCACGGTCTCGATCGTCTACGAGATCCAGGAAGGCCCGCGCGTCTATGTCGAGCGCATCAACATCGTCGGCAATGTCCGCACGATCGACAAGGTGATCCGCCGCGAGGTGGCCCTCGTCGAAGGCGATGCGTTCAATACCTCCAAGATGCGCACGAGCCGCCGGCGCATCCAGAACCTCCAGTTCTTCGACCGCGTCGAGGTCACGAACGTGCCGGGCGAGAGCCCGGACCGCACGGTCGTCAACGTCGAGGTCAGCGAGAAATCGACGGGCGAGCTTTCGTTCGGCATCGGGTTTTCGACGGCCGACGGCCCGTTGCTCGACGCGTCGATCCGCGAGCGCAACCTTCTCGGCCGAGGCCAGGACATCCGGCTCGGCGGCACGGTTTCCGGACGTCGCAACCAGATCGATCTCAGTTTCACGAGCCCGTATTTCCTCGACCGGAACATGGCGGCCGGGTTCGACGTCTTCCACATCAAGCGGGACTACCAGCGCGAAGCCGGCTACGACTTCCAGTCCACCGGTTTCGTCGTGCGCAACGGCTACGCCCTTTCGGAGTACCTCAAGCAGCAGGTCCGCTACACGCTGCGCAGCGACGACATCACGTCGGTCAATCCGCTCGCGAGTTCGATCATCCTCGACGCGCAGGGGGCCGTCCTCCAGTCGGGCTTCGGGCATACGACGACGTTCGACCGTCGCGACGACTCGTTCGATCCCACCGACGGCTTCGCGGTCAAGCTCAGCAACGACGTCGCCGGCGTCGGCGGCGATGCGAAGTTCCTGAAATCCTCGCTGTCGGGGCAGTATTACTATCCGATCGCGCCGGAATACGTTTTCTCGCTCGTCGGAGAAGTCTCGAACATCTTCGGCTATTCGGGCGACATCGTGCGCCTGCAGAACCGGCTACAGCTCGGCGGCGACAATTTCCGCGGCTTCCGGACGCAGGGTCTCGGCCCGCGCGACCGGAGCACCGGCAATCCGCTGGGCGGCAACATGATGTATTCGGGCTCCGCCGAGTTCCAGTTCCCGACAGGCATGCCGCGGGAGTTCGGTTTGCGCGGAACCTTGTTCACCGATTTCGGCTCGCTGTCGAAGTTCGACCGCCCGCCCGCCGGGCGACCGGGTGCCACGGCGGCCGTCGAGGATTCCAGTGCGCCGCGCATGTCCGTCGGCGCGGGCCTGAACTGGCGCTCGCCGTTCGGTCCGGTCCGGGTGTCTCTCGCCAAGGCGATCATCAAGGAAGAGTTCGACCGGACCGAGCTGTTCCGTTTCTCGTTCGGTTCGCGGTTCTAGGTCCTGAAGGAATGCAGCAAATGATCATCCGACCGGTCCGCGCGGCGTTCGCGCGATTCCTCGCCGTCGCAGGCATCGGCTTCGTCGTGTTGGCGGTCTCCGCGGCGCACGCCCAGCAGCCGACGACGCCCCGACCGGCACCCGCGCAGCCGCGCGCACAACCGGCGGCCCCGGCCGCTCCCGCCCTGTCGACGGAGCTTCCGCCCAAGGGGACGCCCGTCGTGTTTTTCGACGTGGACGCCGTGATGCGCACGTCGACCGCGATGCAGAACATCAATACCCAGGCCGAGCGCCAGCGCAACGCGCTGCAGGCCGACGCGACCCGCCAGGAAGGCGAGTTGCGCAAGGCGGAAGAAGAGCTGGCGAACCAGCGCAACGTGCTGTCGGTCGACGCGTTCACCCAGCGGCGCCGCGACTTCGAGAACCGGGTGGGCACGGTCCAGCAGCAGCTGCAGACGCGCCGCCGGAACCTCGAACAGAATTACAGCGATTCCGCCGCCCGCGTTCAGCAGGCGCTTACCGAGAGCGTGATCGAGGTGATGAACGAGCAGGAATACCAGATGGTGATTCCCAACACGTTCATTTTCGTCGCGCGTTCGGCACTCGACATTTCAGGCGAGGTTTCCCGCCGCCTGAACCGTCGGATGCCGACGGCATCGATGCCGAACTGACCGTCCGGCCATGGCGGACCGGCGCTTCCATCGCCATGCCGGCGCCCTCCGCCTTGCCGAGGTCGCCAGGATCGTCGGTGCCGATCTGCCCGCTGGCTCGGACCCGGACCGTCCGTTCGAAGATGTCCGCGCGCTGGGCGAGGCCGGGCCTTCCGACGTCACGTTCCTCGAGAACAGAAAATACCTGAAGGCGCTGGCCGAAACGAAGGCAGGCGCCTGCCTCATCCATCCTTCGCTGTCGGCCCGCGTTCCGGCAGGTTGCGTGGTGCTGGCGACGCGCAATGCGTATCGCGCCTATGCGCTGTTGGCCGCTTCGTTCCACCCGCCCGCGCCCCCCGTTCCCGGCGTGCATGCGCGCGCGCATGTGGACCCCTCCGCCGTTCTGGGCGACGGCGTGTCGATCGGCCCCAATGCCGTGATCCTCGCAGGCGCACGCCTGGGCAAGGGTGTGTGCATCGGCCCCAACGCGACGATCGGCGAGAATGTCGAACTGGGCGAAGGATGCGTCGTCGGCGCCAATGCGTCGGTCAGCCATGCCATCGTCGGTTCGCGCACGAACATCTATCCGGGTGCCCGGATCGGCCAGGATGGCTTCGGTTTCGTGCCCGATCCGGCCGGCCACGTGAAGGTGCCGCAGCTCGGCATCGTGCGCATCGGTGACGATTGCGAGATCGGCGCCAACAGCTGCATCGATCGCGGCAGCGCCTCTGACACGGTGGTCGGCGACGGCACGTGGATAGACAATCTGGTGCAGATCGGGCACAACGTGAAGCTCGGGCGCGGCTGCGTGATCGTGGCGCAGGTCGGCATATCGGGCTCGACCGAGCTTGGCGCGATGGTCCAGGCGGGCGGGCAGGCGGGCCTGTCGGGCCATCTGAAGATCGGCGACGGCGCGAAGATCGTCGCGCAGTCGGGCGTGCATCGCGACATCGAAGCCGGCGGCATCGTTGGCGGTTCGCCGGCGGTTCCGGTCGGCGAATGGCGCCGTCAGGCCGCGGCGCTGCGCCGGATGGTACAGGACGAAAAACCGGACGACGGCGAGGGGGATACGTGAACGAAGCCAATCCGCAACCGCCGCAGACCGGCGAGACGATCGAGATCCTGCGGATCATGGACATGATCCCGCACCGCTACCCGTTCCTGCTGATTGACCGGGTGGTCGATGCGGTCCGCGACCGGAGCGCCGTCGGCATCAAGAACGTCACGATGGGCGAGCCGTTCTTCCAGGGACATTTCCCGGGGCGGCCGATCATGCCGGGCGTCCTGATCGTCGAGGCGATGGCGCAGACCGCCGGCATACTCGTCGTCCATACGCTGGGGCCCGAGTCCGAAGGCAAGCTCGTCTATTTCATGACGATCGACGAAGCGCGCTTCCGCCGCCCCGTCACGCCGGGCGACCAGTTGCGCATCCACGTGACGAAAGAGCGTTCGCGCGGAAACGTCTGGAAGTTCGTCGGCGAGGCGAAGGTCGACGGGGTGCGCGTGGCCGAGGCCACGTTCTCGGCGATGATCGTGGACCGGTGATGGATACCGGAATGGCCCAGGACGAGACCTTCGTCCACCCGTCCGCGATCGTCGAGCCGGGCGCCACGCTCGGCAAGGGCGTCCGGGTGGGGCCGTTCTGCACCGTGGGCAAGTCGGCCGTCCTGCATGACGGCGTCGAACTCATCAGCCATGTCGTGATCGCCGGCCAGACCGAGATCGGCGCGCGCACGAAGATCTACCCGTTCAGCTCGCTCGGCCATCCGCCGCAGGACCTGAAATACAAGGGCGAGCCCACGCGGCTGGTCATCGGCGAAGACAACATCATCCGCGAGCACGTCACGATGAACCCCGGTACCGCCGGGGGCAAGTTCCTGACGCGCGTCGGTTCGCGCTGCCTGTTCATGGTCGGCGCGCATGTCGCGCACGACTGCATGGTCGGCGACAACGTCGTCATGGTGAACAGCGCCACGCTGGGCGGCCACGTGAATGTCGGCGACTTCGCGATCCTCGGCGGCATCTCCGCGATCCACCAGTTCGTGCGCATCGGCAAGCACGCGATGATCGGCGGGATGACCGGCGTCGAGGGCGACGTCATTCCCTACGGCCTCGTGATGGGGGACCGGGCGCGGCTGCAGGGGCTGAACATCATCGGTCTCAAGCGGCGCGGTTTCAGCCGCGAGCAGATCCACGACCTGCGCACGGCCTACCGGCTGCTGTTCGCCCAGGAAGGCACGATGGCCGAGCGTCTCGAGGACGTCTCGTCCATCTACGGCAAGGCGGCGGCGGTTCTGGAGATCGTCGATTTCATCCGCGGCGCCAGTAACCGCGCGATCTGCCTGCCCAAAGCCGACGCCGCCTTGTGAGTGCCGCACTCGCCAGCCGCGACCGGGCCGCGGCGGGGCACCGGAAACTCGCGATCCTTGCCGGCGGCGGCACGTTGCCCCGCGCGCTTGCCGACGCCGCCCTGGCGCAGGGCCGGCCCGTCCATATCCTCGCCTTCGCGGGCTTCTGCGATCCTTCGACCTATGCCGGCCTGCCGCACGACATCGTGCCCATCGCGAAGGTCGGCCGCCTGTTCGAACGCATGCGGGCCGCCGGCTGCGGCGACGTGGTGCTTGCCGGCCCGGTAAGGCGTCCGGGCCCGTTCCAGCTCGGCTGCGATGCCGTCGGCTTCGTCACGCTGCTGCGGCTCCTGCCAGTCTGGGGCGGCGATGCATCGCTGCTGTCGCGGGTCCTGGAGATCATCGAGGCCGAGGGCTTCCGGGCGCTCGGGGCGCACGAGATCCTGCCGGCGCTGCTGGCCGGCGCCGGTACGATGGGCCGGCACGCGCCGGACGAAGCGGCCCTCTCCGACATCGCCGCGGGCTTTCGTGCCGCGCGTGCGCTTGGACGGCGCCAGCGCGGCCAGGCCGTGATCGTGCGCGAAGGGCGCACGCTGGCGGAGGAAGGGCGCAAGGGGACTTCGGCGCTGCTGGAAGCCGAGGCACGCGGCGCCGTGCTCGTGAAGGCGGCGATGCCAGGGCAAGACCGGCGCGTCGACCTGCCGACGATCGGGCCCGAAACGGTGGCGCAGGCGCACCGGGCGGGCTTGCGCGGCATCGCGGTCGAGGCCGGCGAAGCGCTGGTGCTGGACCGTGCCGCGACCGTCGCCGCCGCCGACGTGGCCGGGCTGTTCGTCGTCGGGGTGCAGGCGCCATGACCGGCCCGTCCGTCTTTCTCGTTGCGGCCGAGCCGTCGGGCGACAATCTCGGCGCCAAGCTGATGGCGGCCCTGCGACGCGCGACCGGCGGCGACGTGCGCTTTTCGGGCATCGGCGGCGAGCGCATGGCCGGCGAGGGGCTCGAAACCCTGTTCCCGATCGCCGACCTGTCGGTCATGGGAATTGCCGAAGTGCTGCCGCGTCTGCCGACGATCTTCGACAGGATCCGGCGGACCGTGGCCGCGATCCGCACCGCACGCCCCGATGTGGTCGTGCTGATCGATTCCCCCAGCTTCGGCCTGCGGGTCGCCGACCGCATCCGCGATACCGGCATTCCGGTCGTCCAGTATGTGGCCCCCCAGCTTTGGGCATGGCGGCCCGGTCGGGCGAAGAAGCTCGGCCGGCGGGTCGATGCGATCCTCGCGTTGCTGCCGTTCGAGCCGGCGTTTTTCGCCGGTCTCGGCCTCGCGTGCGTGCATGTCGGGCATCCGGTCCTCGAGGATGCGCTGGTCGCCGACGGCACGAAGGATTTCCGCGCCCGCCATTCGATCCCGGACGGACGGCGTCTCGTGATGGTGATGCCGGGCAGCCGGGTCGGGCTTTTCAGGCGCATGGCGCCGGTCTTTCTCGAAGCCGTACGTCTGCTGGCGAAGGGGCGTGACGATCTCGTTTTCGTGCTGCCGAGCGTGCGCAACACCGAAGCACTCTGCGCCGGGCTGGCCGCAGCGCTTCCAGACACCACCGTGCGGATCGAAAGTGCCGCCGACAAGCGCGCCGCCTATCTTGCGGCCGACGTGGCGCTCAGCATCTCCGGCACCACGACGCTCGAACTCGCCGTCGCTGGCCTGCCGACCGTCGTGGGGCACAAGGTCAACGCGCTGTCGGCATTCCTTGCGCGCCGCCTGATCAAGGTGCCGTACGTCGCGATGCCCAACGTCATCGCCGGGCGGATCGTCATCCCGGAACTGCTGCAGGAGGACTGCACGCCGCAGCGCCTTGCCGGCGAACTTGCGCGCCTGCTCGACGATCCCGCGGCGGCCGCACGCATGCGGGCCGATCTCGCTTCGGTCTGCGATGCCCTTGGCAATGCGGAGATCGCGAAGGGGCCGGGGCATCTGCCTTCGGACCGGGCCGCGGCGGCGGTACTCGACGCGATCAGGCGCCGGCGTTGAACACCCGTGCGCGGTGCGCGCGGATGGCGCTTTCGATCCGCAGGGCGACTTCCAGGGCGTTGCGCCCGTCCTCGCCCGAGACGCGTGGCGGAAACTCGCCCCGGCACGCGCCGAGGAAGCTGGCCACCTCGGACCTGAGATCGTCCCCGTCGGGATAATCCTTCTCGACGCGGTCGATGTGCGGCATGCCCGGCGTCGTGCTTTCGCCGAGCCCGCGGGTCAGCGCCACGAGCTTGCGTCTGGCAAGGTCGATCGACACGTAGCACTCGTGCCCGAAGATCCGCATGCGCCGTTCGGTATTGAGGCTGACGCGGCTGGTCGTGATGTTCGCCACGCAGCCGTTGGAAAAGCCGAGACGGACGTTGGCGATGTCCTCTTCCTCCGTCACGACAGGCGTGCCCACGGCCATCACGCTTTCCACGGGGGCGCGCACGAGCGCGAGCACCAGGTCGATGTCGTGGATCATGAGGTCGAGGATGACCGACACGTCGGTGGCGCGCGGCGAGAAGGCGTGTATCCGCGCCGCCTCGATGTAGAGCGGGCGGTCGACATAGTCGGCCACGCCCAGCCGGTCGAGCAGGAAGCGCTGGAGATGCCCGACCTGAAGCACCACGCCCCTGGCGCGCGCGGCCGCGATCAGCCGGTCGGCCTGTTCGACGGTTTCGGCGATCGGCTTCTCGATCAGCACGTGGATGCCGGCTTCGATCAGCCGGTGCGCCACCTCGAAATGCAGGACCGTTGGCACGACGACCGAGACCGCGTCGACCTTGCCGACGAGTTCGCCCGCATCGGCGAAGCCGGCGACCTTGTGCTTGCCGGCGATGGCCTCGCGCGAGACCGGATTGGGATCGACGATCCCGACGAACTCGGAGTCCGGCAGGGATGCGTATTTGTCGGCGTGATAGCGGCCGAAATGGCCGCCGCCGACCACGGCTGTGCGGAGCTTGCGCATGGCTGGTACCTACATGGTTTTGCGCACTGGCGCAAAGGCCCCGGCGGCGTCATTCTGGGGCATTGGGAAAGGGAGACCGCCATGGACGACGCCCGCGCAGCCGCGACCGAATTCCGCATGCTCCACACGATGATCCGGGTCTTCGACCTGGAGAAATCGATCGATTTCTACTGCGCCAAGCTCGGCATGACGCTCCTGCGCCGGAAGGACTATCCGGACGGCAAGTTCACGCTCGCCTTCGTGGGCTACGGGGACGAGGACCGGAATTCGGTGATCGAACTCACCCACAACTGGGGCCACGCGCCCTACCAGATCGGCGACGGGTTCGGGCACATCGCCCTGGGCGTCAAGGACATCTACGGCACGTGCGAGAAGCTCGCCGCTTCCGGGGCCAAGATCACGCGCCCGCCCGGCCCGATGAAGCACGGCACGACCGTGATCGCCTTCGTCGAGGACCCGGACGGCTACAAGATCGAACTGATCCAGAAATAGCCTATTGCCAATAGACCGCGGCGACGATCAGCGCGACCAGCAGCGGTCCGGCCGAGAGCTTGAGCACGCGCAGGACGGTCGGGCGGTTGTCGTTGGCGGCCGGCGGCAGGCGGCGTCGGCCGAGCAGGGCCGTGCGAGCGCCCCGCACCGAAGACTGCGGCGCCTGCGGTTCGCGCAGGGGACCTGTCCCTTGCTTGGCCATGTCGTCCGCCTCCCTGACGGAACTGGAACGTCGTCGCGCCTTCAGGCGCGCTTGTCGATCGGCACGAAGGGTCGCTTGGCCGCACCCGTGTAGAGCTGGCGCGGACGGCCGATCTTCTGCTCGGGATCCTCGATCATCTCGTTCCACTGCGCGATCCAGCCCGTGGTGCGCGCGAGCGCGAACAGGGCCGTGAACATCGCGACGGGGAAGCCCATGGCCTTCAGGATGATGCCCGAATAGAAGTCGACGTTCGGATAGAGCTTCTTGGAAACGAAGTACTCGTCCTGCAGCGCGATGCGCTCGAGTTCGACCGCGATCTCGAGAAGCGGATCGGTGACGTGGAGCTCGGCGAGCACTTCCTTGCAGGTCGCGGCCATCACCTTGGCGCGTGGGTCGTAGTTCTTGTAGACGCGATGGCCGAAGCCCATCAGGCGGACGCCCTCGTTCTTGTCCTTCACGCGCTTGATGAACTCGGGGATCTTGTCCTTGGTGCCGATCTCGGCGAGCATCTTGAGCACGGCTTCATTGGCGCCGCCATGGGCGGGGCCCCAGAGCGTGGCGATCCCCGCCGCGATGCAGGCGAACGGATTGGCGCCCGAGGAGCCGGCCAGGCGGACGGTCGATGTCGACGCGTTCTGCTCGTGGTCGGCATGCAGGATGAAGATCTTGTCCATCGCCTTGGCGAGGACCGGGTTGACCTTGTACGGCTCGCACGGCACGCCGAAGGTCATGTAGAGGAAATTCTCGGCGTAGCTGAGGTCGTTGCGGGGATACATGAAGGGCTGGCCGATCGAGTACTTGTAGGCCATGGCCGCGATCGTCGGCATCTTGGCGATCAGCCGGTAGGAGGCGATCATCCGCTGATGCGGGTCCGAGATGTCGAGGCTGTCGTGATAGAAGGCCGAGAGCGCCCCGACCACGCCGCACATGACCGCCATCGGATGCGCGTCGCGCCGGAAGCCCGAGAAGAAGCGGTTGATCTGCTCGTGCAGCATCGTGTGGAGCGTGATGTCGCGCTCGAACTTCTTCTTGTCGGCAGCGTTGGGAAGCTCGCCCTTCAGGATCAGATAGGCGACTTCCATGAAGTCGGAGTGATCGGCCAGTTCCTCGATCGGGTAGCCGCGATGCAGCAGCACGCCGACGTCGCCGTCGATGTAGGTGATCTTCGACTTGCAGGCGCCGGTCGAGGTGTAGCCCGGATCGTAGGTGAAGAACCCGGTGTCGCCGTAAAGCTTGCGCACGTCGATGACCTGCGGGCCGACCGACCCGGACAGCACCGGCATGTCGTATTTCTTGCCGGTCTGATTGTCGATCAGGGTGACGTTGCTGTTGGACTGGGTCATCTGGGCTCTCTTGCTCGGGCCTTCGCAGGTGCGATACGGTTATTGGAGCGTAGGGCGGAGGTTTTGGCAAGACATCCGTCGGCGCCGGCAAGCGGGCCTTATCCGGATGCGCCTAGCGCGTCCGATATGCGGCCAAGTGTCTCATCGCGACCGAGAATTGCCATAACCTCGAAGATCGGCGGCGACGTTCCCTGGCCCGACAGCGCGGCCCGGACCGGCTGTGCCAGAACCCCAAGTTTGGCGCCGCTGCGCTCGGCCGCCTCGCGCAGGACCGCTTCGAGTGCGGCCGCTTCCCAGACCGGTGCGGCGGCGAACAGGTCGCGGGCCGCCTTGAGGTGTGCAAGTCCGTCGCCGGCGAGGTGCTTGCGCGCCGCCTCGTCGAGCGCGATGGGGCGCGCGCGGACATAGAAGACCGCCGCGTTGGCCAGTTCGAGGAGCGTCTTGGCGCGCGCCTTGAGCCCGCCCATGCCGGAGACGAGACGGGCGCGCGCGGCCGCGTCGACTTTCTGCCCGGCGGCTTTCTCGATCAACGGCAGGGCTGCCGCGACCAGGCTGGCGTCGTCCGTATGCCGCATGTAGTGGCCGTTGAGATTGTCGAGCTTCTTGAAGTCGAAGCGCGACGGGCTGCGGCCCACGCCGTCGAGATCGAACCACTCGATCGCCTGCGCGGTCGGGATGATCTCGTCGTCGCCATGGCCCCAGCCCAGACGCAGCAGGTAGTTGCGCATCGCTTCCGGCAGGTAGCCCATGTCGCGATAGGCGTCGACCGCCAGCGCCCCGTGCCGCTTGGACAGCTTGGCGCCGTCCGGCCCGTGGATCAGCGGGATGTGCGCGTAGACCGGGACGGGCCAGCCGAGCCGCTCGATCAGCTGCATCTGGCGGGCGGCGTTGTTGAGATGGTCGTCGCCGCGGATGACGTGCGTCACGCCCATGTCGTGGTCGTCCACGACGACCGACAGCATGTAGGTGGGCGTGCCGTCGGCGCGCAGCAGGATCATGTCGTCGAGTTGCTCGTTCCTGACGACGACGTCGCCCTGCACCTTGTCGCGGATGATCGTCTCGCCGTCCTGGCGCGCCTTCAGGCGCACGACCGGCTTGATGTCGGCGGGGGCGTCCTTCGGGTCCCGGTCGCGCCAGCGGCCGTCGTAGCGGATCGGCTTGCCGGCGGCCTTCTGGGCCGAGCGCATCTCCTCGAGATCCTTCGGGCTGGCGTAACAGTAATAGGCGCCGCCCTTGGCCAGAAGGTCGAGGGCGACGGCGGCATGGCGGTCCATCCGCGCGAACTGGTGGACGACGCCGCCGTCCCAGCCGAGACCGAGCCACTTCAGGCCCTCGATGATCGCGTCCGTCGCCTCGGGCGTGGAGCGCGCCCGGTCGGTATCCTCGATACGCAGGCGGAACTCCCCGCCGGTGTGTTTGGCGAAAAGCCAGTTGAA
>JBIKWI010000003.1:0-62993 GCA_044356395.1 Tagaea sp.
GGCACGGCCGAGGTGCGCTTCAAGGTGACCGATCTCGAGAACGCCATCCCCGTGGCCTATGTCGGCGTGCTGCCCGACCTGTTCCGCGAAGGGCAGGGCGTGGTCGCCAACGGCAAGCTTGCGGCCGACGGCACGTTCCGCGCCGGCGAGGTGCTCGCCCGCCACGACGAGAACTACATGCCTGCCGAAGTCGCCGAGGCGCTCAAGCGCTCGGGCCGCTGGCAGGAAACGATGGGAGCCGGCAAGTGATCGCGGAACTCGGCCACTACGCGCTCGTCCTGGCGCTTTGCGTCGCACTCGTGCAGTCGGTGCTGCCGCTCGTCGGCGCGCAGACGGACGAGCCCGCCCTGACCGCGATCGCCAAGCCCGCCGCCCTGCTCCAGTTCGCGCTCGTGGCCCTCGCCTTCGGCTGCCTCGTCTACGCGTTCATCGTGTCGGATTTCACCGTCAAGAACGTCGTGATGAACTCGCACTCGGCCAAGCCCATGCTCTACAAGGTGTCGGGCGCGTGGGGGAACCACGAAGGCTCGATGGTGCTGTGGTCGCTGATCCTGGGCATGTTCGGCGCGATGGTCGCGGCCTTCGGGCGCAACCTGCCGCCGGGCCTCAAGGCGCGCACGCTCGCCGTCCAGGGCATGGTCGGCGTGGCGTTCCTCGCCTTCATCGTCTTCACGTCGAACCCGTTCGAGCGCGTGATGCCGCCGCCGGCGGACGGCAACGACCTCAACCCGCTTCTCCAGGATCCGGGCCTCGCCTTCCATCCGCCGTTCCTCTATTTCGGCTATGTCGGCTTCTCGATCGTCTTCGCCTTCGCGATGGCAGCGCTCATCGAAGGGCGCGTGGATGCCGCGTGGGCGCGCTGGGTGCGTCCGTGGACGCTCGCCGCGTGGGCGGCCCTCACGCTGGGCATCGCACTGGGTTCGTGGTGGGCCTACTACGAGCTCGGCTGGGGCGGCTGGTGGTACTGGGACCCGGTCGAGAACGCGAGCTTCATGCCGTGGCTGGTGGGCTGCGCGCTGCTGCATTCGGCCATCGTCGCGGAGAAGCGCGACGCGCTGAAGACCTGGACGATCCTTCTCGCCATCCTCGCCTTCGGGCTGTCGCTGGTCGGCACGTTCCTCGTGCGCTCGGGTGTGCTCACCTCGGTGCACGCCTTCGCGGTCGATCCGGAGCGCGGCGTGTTCATCCTCGCCATCCTCGTCGTCACCATCGGCGGATCGCTCGCGATGTACGCGTGGCGGGCTCCCATGCTGAAGGGCGGCGGCCTGTTCCAGCCGATCAGCCGCGAAGGGGCGCTCGTCCTCAACAACGTGCTGCTCGCCACGGCGGCGGCGACGGTGTTCATCGGCACGCTCTATCCGCTGTTCCTCGAAGCGGTGGGCGGCGCCAAGGTCTCGGTCGGCCCGCCCTTCTTCAACGCCACGTTCGTGCCGCTGATGATCCCGCTCCTGCTCGCCGTGGGCATCGGCCCGATGATGGGCTGGAAGCGCGGCGATCTGGGCGGAGCGCTCCAGCGCCTGCGCGCGGCGATCTTCATCTCGATCGCCATCGTCGGCGCCGTCTACTGGACCGACGACCGCCGTTCGGTCTACGCCGCCCTCGCGATGGGGCTTGCGGCATGGCTGTTCTTCGGCGCCGCCGTCGAGTGGGCCGAACGCGTGCGCCTGTTCCGGGCCCCCGCCGGCACCGTGCTGTCGCGGGCCCTCAACCTGCCGCGCGCGAGCTGGGGGATGACCATCGCGCATGCCGGCATGGGCCTGACCGTGATGGGCATCGCCGGCGTGACCGCGTGGCAGACCGAGGTGATCCGGCTGGCCAAGGCCGGCGACGCGTTCGACGTGGCGGGCTACAACTTCGTCTTCAAGGGTGCTTCGCGCGTCGAGGGGCCCAACTATTTCGCCGTGCGCGGCACGTTCGAGGTCTATCGCGACGACAGGCTCCACGCCGTGCTCGCACCCGAGCGCCGCTGGTTCCCGGTCGCGGGCACGGCGACGACCGAGACGGCGATCCGAACCAATCTGCTCGCCGATCTCTACGCGACCATCGGCGATCCGGAACTCTCTTCGCCGGTCGGCAACATGCCGGCGTTCCTGGCGCCCACGACGCCCGAAACGGCGTGGACGGTGCGCATCTATCACAACCCGCTCGTCCCGTGGATCTGGCTGGGGGCGTGCGCGATGGTGCTGGGTGGCATCGTGTCGCTGACCGACCGCCGCCATCGCGTGGGGGCGCCGCGCCGCACGGGCGACGGTGCGGCCTTGCCGTCGGCGGCGGAATGAAGCGGATCCTGTTCTTCGTACCGCTGGCGCTGTTCGCGGTGCTGGCCGGCTATCTGGGCTTCGGCCTGACGCGCGATCCGCAGCATATCCCGAGCGCGCTGATCGACCGGCCAGTGCCGACATTCGACCTGCCGGCGGTCGCCGGCGTGGACCGGCCCGGCCTCGCGTCGTCCGCCCTCGCGCGCGAGGTGTCGCTCGTGAACGTGTTCGCGTCGTGGTGCCCGCCGTGCCGCGTCGAGCATCCGATCCTGATGCGCCTCGCGCGCGACGGCGACGTGCCGATCTACGGCATCAACTACAAGGACAAGGCGGCCGACGCCGCGCGCTGGCTGGGCGAGCTCGGCAACCCCTATCGCGCGATCGGCTGGGATTTCGAGAACCGCGTGGCCGTCGACTGGGGCGTGTACGGCGCGCCGGAGACGTTCGTCGTCGACCGGCACGGCACGATCCGCTACCGCCATGTCGGCGCCATCACGCCCGACGTCCTCGAGCGCACGCTGATGCCGCTCGTCCAGAAGCTGCGGCGCGAGTCGTGAGATACGCGCTTGCCCTTCTCGCGTCGCTCTGGGCGGCACCGGCGCTGGCCGTCCTGCCGCACGAGATGCTCGCCGACCCCGCCCTCGAGGCGCGCGCGCGCGTGGTCGGCCAGGAGCTGCGCTGCCTCGTGTGCCAGAACCAGCCGATCGACGATTCGAACGCGCCGCTCGCCGCCGACCTGCGCCGCCTTGTGCGCGAGCGCATCGCCAAGGGCGACAGCAACGAGGCCGTGCTTGCCTACGTCACCCAGCGCTACGGCGACTACGTGCTGCTGAAGCCGCCGGTGCGCGTCGATACCTACGCGCTGTGGTACGGCCCGTTCGCGGTGCTGGCACTGGCTGCGGCCGGCGCCTTCGTCTATCTGCGCCGCCGGCGGCCGGTGGCCCATGTCGCACCGGCACCGCTCTCCGCCGACGAAGAGAAACGCCTTGCCGCCCTTCTCGAAGAGGAAGCGCGCAAGTGACACAGGCGATCCTCGGGGCGCTCACCGTCCTCGTCATGGCGCTGCTCGTGTGGCCGCTGCTGCGCCGCGCGGCACCCGTTCCCACGCGCGCGGCGTTCGACATGGAGATCTACCGCGACCAGCTCGCCGAGATCGCCCGCGATCTCGAACGCGGGACGATCACCCCGGACGAGGCGCGGGCCGCGCGCGCCGAGATCGGCCGGCGCATGCTCGCACTTGCCGACGGCGCTAGCACGCAGCCCGATTCCGGCGCGCCTGCCGACGCCAACGGCATCCGCTTCGTGGCCGTGGCGCTGGCGATTGTCGTGCCGGCGATCGCGTTCTCGGTGTACGGACGGCTGGGGTCGCCGACCCTGCCGGGCATGCCGATCGCCGAGCGGCGCGCGGTGGAACCCGCCCAGGGCCTGCCCGACCGCCAGCTTGCCGCCTTCGCGCGCGCGATGTTCGAGCGCGTCGGACGCGACCCCAAGGACCTGGAAGCATGGGTGCGTCTGGCGCAGGCGTCCGCCGCGATGAACCTTGCCGCCCAGGCGCTCGACGCGTGGCGCAAGGCCGACGAGATATCCGGCGGCCAGCCCGAGATCGCCGGCCTGCTCGGCGAGACGGCCGTCGCCGTTGCAAACGGCGTGGTGACGCCGGAAGCCGAAGCCGCCTTCGCGCGCGTGCTGTCGGCCGACCCCGGCGATCCGCGCGCGCGCTACTATGCCGGTCTCGCGCGTGCGCAGGCCGGCGACCGGACCGACGCCGTGCGCGTGTGGTTCGACCTGATCGCCGCCTCGCCGCCCGATTCGCCGTGGGTGCCCACGGTGCGCGAGGCGATGGAACGCACCGCGCGCGAGGCGCGCATCGACCTGAAGCAGATGACCCCGTCGATGAAGAACCCGCCGGCCGTCGTGCGGCTCGGCGGCCCGCGCGTCGGCGGCGGCGGCGAGACCGTACCCGATCCCGGCGCGCTTGCCGCCCTTCCCGAAGGCGATCGGCTGGCGGCGATCCGCAGCATGGTCGACGGTCTTGCGGCGCGCCTCGAGACCCAGCCCGACGATCTCGACGGCTGGCGCCGGCTGGCGCGCTCGCGAAAGGTGCTGGGCGAGTCCGACAAGGCGCTTGCCGCCCACGCGCGCGCCGCGGCGATCGCCCCCGACGACGTCGAGGTGCTGCAGGACTATGCCGGCGCGCTGATCGACCTGCACGATCCCGAAAAGCCGCTCGACCCGCCCGCGCGTGCGGCGGTCGCCAACCTGTTGGCGAAATCGCCGAACGAAAGCGTGGCGCTGTGGCTGCTCGGCCAGGACGAGGCGCTCGCCGGCAAGGACATGGCCGCGACCGCGCTCTGGCAGCGCCTGCTGGCCCAGCTTCCGGCCGACAGTCCGGCCCATGCCGACCTGTCCGCCCGCATCGCGAAGCTGAAGGGCCGGAACTGACGCGGATCGCCGCGCTTCAGCCGCGCTTGTCGACCCTGTAGGCCGCCGCGAGGATGAAAGCGACGTCGCCCTTGGCGCCGGCGAGCGGCAGCGACAGGCGTTCCCACGTCTGCGGTTCCTCGCCCGGCCCGAACCAGCCGGCATAGACGCGCCAGTACGGGCGCTGCGTGCGGCGCACGAGCCGGTATTCGGCCGTCAGCAGGCTTGCCTGCTCGCTCGGCAGGTCCTCGACCGCCGTGCCCGTGAGATCGACGCCGAATGCCTTTCGGAATGTCGTCCCGTAGAAGCCGTAGCGGAAGCGCGACTGCGCCTTGACCTCGATGATGACGAGGTTGGCCGCCCATTCGGCCAGCCCCTCGACCGGGAATCCCTTGGTGCGCGGCGGCCCGCCGGAAGCCGGCGTCTGGTCGAGCCAGAAGCGGAACAACCGCCGCAGCACGTCGCTGTCGATGGTGCGCAGAAGCTCTTCGCTCATCGCAAATTCCGCTGTCCGTCCTGCAAATGGTGACTATCATCGGGATGTAGCAGCAAACCCGAACGGCCGCCATGCAGAACCCGACGAAACCCAAGAAGACCCAGATCGTCGTCGTCGGCGGCGGGGCCGGCGGTCTCGAACTCGTCGCGCGCCTGGGGGCCACGTACGGGCGCGAGGAATACGACATCATCCTCGTCGAGCGGAACCGCACGCATGTCTGGAAGCCGCTGCTCCACGAAGTCGCGGCCGGCTCGCTCGACGCCAATCTCGACGAGGTCGGATATCGCAGCCACGCCTATCGCTGGGGCTACCGCTTCTTCGACGGCACGCTCGAGGGCATCGACCGCGAGACGCGCCACGTCGTGATCGCCCCCATGCTCGACGAGAAGGGCGTCGAGATCGTCGCCCGCCACCGCATCCGCTACGACTATCTGGTGATCGCGGTGGGCTCCGTCTCCAACGATTTCGGCACGAAGGGCGTGCGCGCCAACTGCATCTTCCTCGACGAGCGGTCGCAGGCCGACCGCTTCCGCCAGATGCTGCTCAGCCAGTGCCTGCGCGTGTCGCGCGGCATGGCGGCCGACCCGCAGGCCGACCTGCATGTCGACGTCGCCATCGTCGGCGGCGGGGCGACGGGCGTGGAACTGGCGGCCGAGCTCTACAGTGCGGCCGCCGCCTTGCGCTTCTACGGTCTCGAGGTGTTCGACGAGAGCCGCCTGCGCATCACGCTGGTGGAAGCGGGTCCGCGCATCCTGCCGGCCCTGCCCGAGAAGCTGGCGCAAGCCGCGCACGCGGAACTCGAAGCGCTCGGCGTGCGCGTGCTGACCGGAACGCAAGTGACCGAGGTGGACGCGCGCGCCATCGTCACCAAAGGCGGCGAACGCATCGAGGCGGACCTTCGCGTGTGGGCCGCCGGCGTCAAGGGGGCCGAGTTCCTGAAAGACATCGGCGGGCTCGAGACCAACCGCAACAACCAGCTCGTCGTGCGGCCGACCTTGCAGACCACGCGCGACGAGCGCGTCTTCGCGATCGGCGACTGCTGCACATGCGTGCTGCCCGGCAGCGAGCGGCCCGTACCGCCGCGCGCCCAGTCGGCCCACCAGATGGCGTCGACCGCGTTCGAGAACATCCGCCGGCTGATCGCCGGCCGGCCGCCGGTCGATTTCGTCTATCGCGACCACGGCTCGCTGGTCAGCCTCGCGCGCTACACGACGGTGGGAAGCCTGATGGGCAATCTCGTCGGCGGGCGCATGGCGGTCGAAGGGCGGCTCGCGCGACTCGTGTACGTATCGCTCTACCGGATGCACCTGATCGCGATCCACGGCTGGCTCAAGGGCCTGCTGCTGATCGCGGTCGGCCACGTCAACCAGGTGATCCGGCCGAAGCTGAAACTGCACTGAAAACAGGTATGCCGCGACGGGCGGGCGGGATGGTGGAGCCGATCGGGATCGAACCGACGACCTCCTCATTGCGAACGAGGCGCTCTCCCAGCTGAGCTACGGCCCCACACGCCCGTCGAAAGGCGGGCGATAATGCGTTCGACCCCCCGCCCTGTCAAGCGACGGATTTACCAGACCTTGCAGGGGCTTGTGCCCATCGTGTACGGTTCCCGGCCTGTCCGCAACAAGAGGGCTTCGGCCGCCATGAACGCGCTCGGTTCGCTGCTCGTCTCCGCCATCCAGATCTATATCTGGCTGCTTGTCGGCTCGGCCCTGCTGTCGTGGCTGCTCGCCTTCAACGTGCTCAATCCGCGCAACCAGGTCGTCTACACGATCGCGGACTTCCTCCACCGCGTGACCGAGCCGGCCTTGCGCCCGATCCGGCGCTTCGTGCCCAATCTGGGCGGCATCGACATCTCGCCGGTCGTGCTGATCCTGCTGCTGATCTTCGCGCAGAACCTGATCTACGAATACTGGTTCTAGGCGCCATGGCGGCGGTCGGAGCGACACCGCTGACGGCCGTCCCCGACGGGGTCTATCTCAGCGTGCGCGTGAGCCCGCGTTCGCGCCGGCCCGGCATCGGCGGCGTGGCCGAGGACGGCGCGCTTGCCGTGGCGGTCGGTGCCGCACCCGAGGGCGGCCGGGCGACCGAGGCCACCGTCGAGCTGCTCGCCGCGCATTTCGGCCTGCCCAAGCGCGCCTTCGTGCTGACGCAAGGGGCAAGCGCGCGGCGCAAGCGCTTCAAGATCGAGGGTGCGCCCGCCGAACTCTACGCCGCGATGAAGGCGCGCCTGCCATGACCGCACGCCGCATCGACGGCAAGGCGATCGCGGCCGACCTGCGCGCGGCGGTGGCGCTGGAGGTCGACGAGATCGAGGAGAAGCACCGCTTCACGCCGGGCCTTGCCGTGGTGCTGGTGGGTGCCGATCCCGCAAGCCAGGTCTATGTCGGGGCCAAGCACAAGGCGACGCTCGAAGCGGGCATGAAGAGCTTCGAACACAGGTTGCCCGCCGACACGAGCGAGGCCGCCCTGCTCGAACTCGTCCAGCAGCTCAACCGCAGCGACGACGTGGACGGCATCCTCGTCCAGCTGCCGCTGCCGGCGCACATCGACGCGGGCAAGGTGCTCGACGCGATCGATCCGAAGAAGGACGTCGACGGATTCCACGCGGTCAATGCGGGGCTGCTCGCCACGGGGCGCGCCGCACTGGTGCCCTGCACGCCGGCGGGCGCCATGCGCCTGATCCGGCACGCGGTGCCCGACCTCGCCGGCCTTCATGCCGTGATCGTCGGCCGTTCGAACATCGTGGGCAAGCCGATGGCCCAGCTGCTGCTCGCCGCCGACTGCACGGTCACGGTGGCGCATTCCAGGACGCGCGACCTGCCTTCGGTCGTCCGCCAGGCCGACATCGTCGTCGCGGCCGTCGGCCGGCCCGAGATGATCCGGGGCGACTGGATCAAGCCCGGTGCCACGGTCATCGATGTGGGCATCAACCGCCTGCCGGCAGGCGAAAGCGGAAAGGGAAAGCTCGTGGGCGATGTCGCCTTCGCCGAGGCCGAACAGGTCGCAGGCGCGATCACGCCCGTTCCCGGCGGCGTGGGGCCGATGACCATCGCGTGCCTGCTCGCCAACACGATCCAGGCCGCCAAGGCGCGCCGTTCGATTTCCTAGGTTTTCGCCCGCAGCCGGATCACGCCGCGCACGTCTTCGGGATCCTCGACCGGCTTGCCCTTGCGCAGGATCTCGATCTTGCCTTCGAGCATCAGCGCCACGGCGCGTGACCGTACCTTCGTCAGCAGCGACTGCCATTTGCCGTCGGGCTGGAGTGCGATCGCCACTTCCGACGGACTGATCGAACTGCGCGGACCGCGCGCGGCCGTCAACTCGAGGATCGAGCGGTCGATGTCGTCGGCGACGCGGTCGCTCACCCCTTGCGCTTCGCGGCCGCGAGGCGCAGGCGCAGCGCGTTGAGCTTGATGAAGCCCTCGGCGTCGCGCTGGTTATAAGCACCCGCGTCTTCCTCGAACGTGACATGCGCGAGGCTGTAGAGGCTCTTCGGGCTCTTGCGGCCGACGACGCGCACGCTGCCCTTGTAGCATTTGAGCCGCACGGTGCCCGAGACGTTCTCCTGGCTCTTGTCGATCGCGGCCTGCAGCATCTCGCGCTCCGGCGCGAACCAGAAGCCGTAATAGACGAGCTCGGCATAGCGCGGCATCAACTCGTCCTTGAGGTGCATGGCACCCCGGTCGAGCGTGATCGATTCGATGCCGCGATGGGCCGCCTGCCAGATCGTGCCGCCGGGCGTTTCATAAACACCGCGGCTCTTCATGCCGACGAAGCGGTTCTCGACGAGATCAAGACGCCCGATGCCGTTGCGCCCGCCGATGGCGTTGAGTTCGGCGAGCAGTGCCGCGGGCGACAGCTTCTTGCCGTTGACCGCGACGGGATCGCCCTTCTCGAATTCGACTTCCACATACTCTGGCTTGTCGGGGGCCGCTTCGGGGGCGACGGTGCGCGAATAGACAAATTCCTCGGGTTCCTGCCACGGGTCTTCGAGCACCTTGCCCTCGGCCGAGATGTGCAGCAGGTTCGCGTCGACCGAGAACGGCGCTTCGCCGCGCTTGTCCTTGGCGATCGGGATCTGGTTGAGCTCGGCGTATTCGAGCAGCTTCGTGCGGCTGTCGAGCTTCCACTCGCGCCACGGGGCGATCACATGGATGCCGGGTTCGAGCGCGTAGTAGGCAAGCTCGAAGCGCACCTGGTCGTTGCCCTTGCCGGTGGCCCCGTGGCACACGGCGTCGGCACCCACCTGGCGGGCGATCTCGATCTGGCGCTTGGCGATCAGCGGCCGGGCGATCGACGTGCCGAGCAGGTACTGGCCTTCGTAGAGCGCGTTGGCGCGGAACATCGGCATGACGAAGTCGCGCACGAACTCCTCGCGCAGGTCGTCGATGAAGATCTCCTTGATCCCCATCATCTGCGCCTTCTTGCGCGCGGGCTCCAGCTCCTCGCCCTGGCCGAGGTCGGCGGTGAAGGTGACCACCTCGCAGCCATACGTGTCCTGCAGCCACTTGAGGATGATCGACGTGTCGAGACCGCCGGAATAGGCGAGCACGACCTTCTTCACTTTCTTTTCCATCTGATTTCCCGCCGCGACCTGGAGCCCTTGAAAACGCGCGGGAGTATAAGGATTGCGCCGCCGCCTGCAAGCGCTGCTAGACTGGACGCACCCCCCGGATTCCGAGGAACCGTCCATGCTCGATCTTTACGTCTGGCCGACCCCCAATGCCTACAAGGTCTCGATCCTGCTGGAGGAGCTGGGCCTCGCCTACAACGTCCATGCGGTCGATATCGGCAAGGGCGAGCAGTTCAAGCCGGATTTCCTGAAGATCAGCCCCAACAACAAGATGCCCGCCCTCGTCGACAGCGACGGGCCGGGCGGCAGGCCCTATTCGGTGTTCGAATCGGGCGCGATCCTGATGTATCTGTGCGACCGGTCGGGGGCAGCGGGCGAACGCTTCTTTCCCTCGGACACGCGGGCCCGCTACGACGTGATCCAGTGGCTGATGTTCCAGATGGGCGGCGTGGGGCCGATGTTCGGCCAGGCCCACCATTTCCGCCAGTACGCGCCCGAGCCGATCAAGTACGCGGTCGACCGCTACACGAACGAGACGGCACGGCTCTACGGCGTGCTCGACCGGCGGCTCGCCGGAGTTCCCTTCCTCGCCGGCGAATACTCGATCGCCGACATGGCCGTGTTCCCGTGGACGCGCAGCCACGAACGTCAGGGCCAGAAGCTCGAGGACTTCCAGAACGTGAAGCGCTGGTTCGACGCCATCGATGCGCGCCCGGCGGTGGTGAAGGGCCTCAAGCTGCTGGAGGACCGCCGGCGCGTCGGTCCGATGGACGACAAGCAGAAGGAAGTGCTGTTCGGCGCCACCCAGTACCAGAAGCGGTAGACAGATGATTTCCGCGAAGCTCGTCGATCTCTACGCAAGCTATGGCTTCCAGATCCGCTCCAGCATGTCGCCGTTCCTGCTGACGAAGATATCGAACAGTCCCGCCGAGGACGGCACCTTCACCTACGCGATCAAGGACGGCGTCAATATCGGCCATTCCGGCGGCGGCATCAGCCTGTCGGAAGTGGCGCTGATGGAGGATATCGGCCAGGTCTATGCGCCGCAGCGCATCTTCGCGATCGGCTGCTCGTTCGGCTGGAGCACGCTTGCCCTCGCCATGGCGATGCCCAAGGCGAAGATCGTCGCCATCGACATCGGCCTCGGCATGGGCAAGGAAGGGCTCGAACTCACCAACCGGATCGCGACGGAGCGGAACTACAACGTCACGGGCGTGCTGGGCGCCTCGCCCGCCGACGTGCCCGCGACGGTCGCGGCCCATCTCGACGGGCCGGTCGACATGGTCTTCATCGATGCCGACCACACCAACGAGGCGCAGACGGCCGACTTCGAGGGCATCCTGCCCTTCTGCGCGCCCGACGCCGTCTTCGTCTTCCACGACGTGATGGTCTGCCAGATGCTGGACTCGTTCCGGGCGATCGCGGCCCGGCTACCCGGCCACAAGGCGCGCATCCTGACGCGCACGGCATCGGGCATGGGCGTGCTCGCACCGTCGGGCAAGTTGCCCGAACTGCACCACATCCTCGATATCTATTGCGACACGTTCGGCGTCGTCGCGGTCTGAACGGCGGCACTCCGGCGCACGCGCTCGCTCGCACTCTTGAGCTGGCCGCACGCCGCGAAGATGTCGCTGCCGCGCGGCTTGCGCACGGGGCTGGGGTAGCCCGCGTCGTTGACGATCTGGGCGAATTTCTCGATCGCATCGGCGGACGAGCATTCGAACGGGGCGCCGGGCCACGCGTTGAACGGGATCAGGTTGATCTTGGCCGGGATGCCGGCGATGAGCTTGACCAGGGCGCGCGCATCCGCCGGGCTGTCGTTGACGCCCTTCAGCATCACGTACTCGAACGTGATGCGCCGGGCGTTTGACAGCGTCGGGTACGAGCGGCACGCATCCAGCAGTTCGGCGATCGGATACTTCTTGTTGAGCGGCACGATCACGTCGCGCAGCTCGTCGGTCACCGCGTGCAGCGAGATCGCCAGCATCACGCGCAGCTCCTCGCCGCAGCGCCGGATCATCGGCGCCACGCCCGACGTCGACAGCGTGATCTTGCGCCGCGACACCGCGATGCCGTCCGGGTCCATGATGATCTTCAGCGCCTTGGCCACGTTCTCGTAATTGAACAGCGGCTCGCCCATGCCCATCATCACGATGTTGGTGAACTTGCGGCCGGTCTCGGGTCCCGGCCATTCACCGAACGTGTCCTTGGCGAGCATGACCTGGCCGACGATCTCCTCCACCGTCAGGTCGCGCACGAGGCGCTGGGTCCCGGTGTGGCAGAACTTGCAGGTCAGCGTGCAGCCGACCTGGCTCGACACGCACAGCGTGCCCCGGTCTTCCTCGGGGATGTGGACGGTCTCGATCTCCTGCCCGTCGGGATAGCGCAGCAGCCACTTCTTCGTGCCGTCGATCGATTCCTGCAGGCGCGCCACCTCGGGCCGGCGCATGGCGTATTTCGTCTCGAGCTTGGCGCGCAGCTTCTTCGACATGTCGGTCATGTCGGCGAAATCCCGCGCACCCTTGCAGTAGATCCAGCCCCAGAGCTGGCGCGCGCGGAAGGCGGGCTCGCCCATCTCGGCGAAGATCTTCGCCAGTTCCTCGCGCGAGACGCCCACGAGATTGGCGCGGCCGTCCGGGCTTGCCGGTGCGGGCAGCGCCTCCTTGAAGGGGGCGAGTTCGGGTTTGGGGACGATGGGCTCGAGCATGGCGCCTATATAGGCGCTCAGGCCCAGCCTGTCACCGGCGGACGGCGCCCGCTTACTTACCGCCGGACGGCGCAGGCCTTGTCGATGTCGGCAAGGCCGCGCGCGAAGCCGGCAAGTGCAAAATGGTCGGTCGTCTCCGTGCCGCGCCCGGAAATGCCGCGCACGAGCGCCACCGTGTTGGCCGGCGCCTGACGCATCGCGTCGATCGCCTGGCGGTTGCCGACCTCGTCGCGCGTCCACGCCTTTTCCGAGTTGGGCTGGTTCAGGTTCGACAGCGGCACCTTGACCCGGCCGACCTCGATCTCCATCGGCCCGTTGTCGCGCAGCGCATAGCCGGCGACCCACGTGACCTCGTTGGTGCGGTTGGCGCCCGGATAGTGCGCGATGGTCATCGAGATCTCGCCCCGGCGTGCGTTGGCGGGCTTGCTCTCCGATTTCGTCGGCCGGCCGACGAGGTAGCACACGCGCGTGGGCCCGGTCCCGGCCTCGACCGCGATCCAGCCGTCATGCGCGCCGAGCTGGCGCGGCAGGCCGGCCCCGGGCGCCGGCTGTGCCGGAGCGGAAGGTGCCGGGGCAGCCGGGCGCTGCTGGGCCTGCACGCTGCCCGCAGCAACAAGGAACGAAGCGGCAACGACGATGTGAAATCGAGGTTTCATGGCGATCCGTGATCCGGGCTGGATGACCTTGCGTATCGCACTGAGCATGTTTGACGTCAACCGCCGACAACCGATCCGCCGGACCCCCGGCCCGACAGGCAGGACCGCAAGCCTTCCGGCCGGTCTGCTGGCATGTCGGCTGCTGGCACCCCGGCAGTTTGCGATCCGGCCGCCGGCCTCTATACAGGGCGCGATGCGTTCCCAATCCGACCTCTCCGCTCTCGACGCCCAGATCCGCGACATCGCGGCGGTCGCGCGCTTCCAGGACCGCGCCGCGTTCGCGCGCCTGTTCGACCATTTCGGCCCGCGCGTGAAGGCCTATCTGCTGCGGCTGGGGGCGGACAAGGGCCAGGCCGAGGACCTGACGCAGGAAGTGATGCTGACCGTGTGGCGCAAGGCGCCGGCCTACGAGGCCAAGCTCGCCAGCCCCGCGACCTGGATCTTCACCATCGCGCGCAACCGGCGCATCGATTCGCTGCGCCGCGACAAGCGCACGCGGCTGGATGTCGACGATCCGGGACTGATGCCCGAGCCCGAGGCGATGCCCGACCGCACGCTCGATGCCGGGCGCTGGGAAAAGCGGCTCGCCGCCGCCCTCGACGAACTGCCGGCCGAGCAGGCGCAGATGCTGCGGCTCGCCTACTACGAAGACCGCTCGCACGGCGACATCGCGCAGAGCCTGCGCCTGCCGCTGGGCACCGTGAAATCGCGCCTGCGGCTTGCCGTCGCACGCCTGCGCACTATGTTCGAGTCCGACCGATGACACAGCCCCGCCCCCTTTCCGACGAATGGCTCGTCGACTACGCCGCCGGCTCGGCACCCGAGCCGGTTGCCGTCCTGCTCGACGCGCATGTTTCGTTGTGCCCGGAAGCCCGCGCGACCGTGGCGCGGCTCGATGCCGTGGGCGGTACCTTGCTCGACCGGCTGGAGCCGGCCCCGCTCGCCCCCGACGCACTGGAGCGCATGCTTGCCCGGCTCGACGGACCGGCACCGGCCCCGACGGCTGCCGCCCCGCGCGCGCCGCACAAGCTGCTGCCCGATTCGATCTTGCCTTACACGGGCGGCGATCTCGAAAAGCTCGCCTGGTCGCGGATCGTCAAGGGCGTGGAAGAAGTGACGCTGCCCACCGCCGCGTCTGCCTCGCACCGGATGAGCCTGCTGCGCATCGCCGGCGGGCGCGCGATCCCGGCGCACACCCATTACGGCGACGAACTGCTGCTGGTGCTCGACGGCGGCTTCGAGGACGGCCGCGGTCACTATGTGCGCGGCGACGTCTGCGCGGCCGACGAGACGGTCAAGCACGCCCCCACCGCCGACCGCGCGAAGGACTGCCTGTGCCTTGCGGTCACGACCGGTCCGATCAAGCTGACCGGCGGCTGGGGCCGCCTGCTCAACCCGCTGCTGCGCCTGCGCGGCTGAACCGTCATGCCCGGCCTCGTGCCGGGCATCCACGACTTGGATTGCGGCGAACGAAGTCGTGGATGCCCGCGACAAGCGCGGGCATGACGGCAAAAGCGGTCTTCCGTTACTAGGTCTTCTTCCTCAGCACCGGGCCGCCGGACACGTGCCTGCGGCGCGTCGAGACCGTCGGCCCGCCCGGCAGGATGGGCCGAGCCTCGTGCTGGCCCATCGACAGCACGCGGTCGTACATGACGAGCGCGCCCGCCAGCGACACGTTGATGCAGAACTTCGTCGGGATCTTGACCACATGCTTGCAGCGCGCGGTCGTCTCGGGCGACAGCGAGCCGCGCTCGGGGCCGAGGATGTAGGCTGCCGCGCGCGGATGGCGGAAGCTCGGCAGTTCGACCGCGTCGGGCGTCAGTTCGATGCCGACCAGCACGCAGCCCACCGGCAGGCGCATGTCGTCGAGCGTGGCCCAGTCGTAGACCGGCATGCTGTCCGACGCGTCGGACGTGTCGGCGCGGTTGGCCTCGGTGCGGTCGAAGGCGGCTGCGAGCGTGAAGGCGAACGACGCGCCGAAGGCGTGGGCCGTGCGCGCCAGCGCCCCCAGATTCATGGGCTTGGAAATGCCCTCGACGCCGATGCCGAAATAGCCGCGCATGATCGCGGGAACTTGCCTTGCGCGTGCGCAAGAGGCAAGTTCCGAAGATCATGTCCAAACCCCTGATCGTCGAAGTCACCCGCGGCAGCCTCGTCGAAAGCCGCCACCGTGCCGCAATCGCCGTCGTTTCGGCCGACGGCACCCTGATCGAATCGCACGGCGACATCGCAAGGCCGGTCTTCCCGCGCTCGGCGATCAAGCCGATCCAGTCGCTGGGCCTGATCGAGACCGGGGCCGCCGACGCGTTCGGCTGCTCGACGGCCGAGATCGCGATCTCCTCGGCCAGCCATGGCGGCGAACCCATGCACACGCGCACGGTCGTGGCGTGGCTCAACCGCATGGGGCTCGACGTGGGCGATCTCGAGTGCGGCGCGCATCTGCCCACCCATGCGCCCAGCGCCAACCTGCTGATCCGCGCTTTCGAGGAGCCCGACGCCTCGCACAACAACTGTTCGGGCAAGCACACCGGCATGCTCGCCGTGTGCAAGCACATGGGCTGGCCGCTGAAGGGCTATATCGATCCCGCACACCCGCTGCAGAAGCGCATCGTCGAGACATATGAAGCGATGCTCGGCCTGTCGCTTGCCGATGCGGCGACCGGCCTCGACGGCTGCTCGCTGCCGCAGGTCGCCGTGCCCGTGCGCAATCTCGCCCTTGGAATCGCGCGCGTGGGTTCGCCCGACGGGCTGCCGGGCGAGCGTGCTTCGGCCTGCACGCGCATGTCCGCGGCGATCCGCGAAAACCCGTTCATGCTGGCGGGCACGGGGCGCTTCTGCACGCGCGCGCTGATCGCCGCGCGCGGCCATGCGGTGCTCAAGACCGGGGCCGAAGGCGTCTACATGGCGGCGGTGCCGGCGAGGAAGATCGGCATCGCGCTGAAGATCGAGGACGGCAACGGGCGCGGGGCCGAAGTGGCGATGGCGCATTTCCTCGAGAAGTACGGCGGCTTTGCCGACACGCCGCGTGCCGAGATCGACGCCCTTCTCAATCCGAAGATCACCAACGCCGCCGGCCGCACGGTTGGCGACATCCGTCCGGCGCCCAACTGGTGAGCCGATGAGCGCCGACGACGTCGAGAACGCGGAGCGCATCGCCCGCCTGCTGCACGCGCGCGCCGACCTCGCCCCCGGCGAACCGGTCGCCCCGCCCATCGTGATGGCGAGCTCCTACCATCTGCCCGGCTTGCCGGCCGACGCCCCGTTCCAGTACGGGCGCTTCCACAATCCGAGCTGGGATGCCGTCGAGCACGCGCTGGCGATCCTCGAGGACGCGCCGGTCGTCGCGTTCCCGTCGGGCATGGCCGCCATCGCCGCCGTGCTCTATTCGCAGCTGCGCGCGGGCGACCGCGTGCTGCTGCCGTCCGACGGCTACTACACCACGCGGGCACTGGCCGAGAAATTCCTGGGTCCGCTCGGCGTGTCGTTCGACCTGCGCGCGACCGCCGACTTCATGGCGGGCGGCTTTGCCGGCTACCGGCTGGTATGGATCGAAAGCCCGTCCAACCCCGGGCTCGACGTGTGCGACATCGCGGCCGTCGCGGCCGCGGCACACGCCGCCGGAGCGAAGGTCGCCGTCGACAACACGACGATGACGCCGCTGGGCCAGCGCCCGCTCGACCTTGGCGCCGATTTCGTCGTGGCCGCCGACACCAAGGCACCCGGCGGCCATGCCGACGTGCTGTTCGGCCATGTCGCGTCGCGCGACAAGGCCCTGCTCGATGCGGTGCGCGACTGGCGCAAGCTATCGGGCGCGATCCCCGGCCCGTTCGAGGCGTGGCTCGTCCATCGCGGGCTGGAAACGCTGGAGCTGCGCTTCTCGCGCATGTGCGATTCCGCCGTCGAGATCGCGCGCCGGCTGGCGGTGCACGAAGGCACCGTGTCGGTGCGCCATCCGGGGCTCGGCAACGATCCCGCGCACGCCATCGCGCGAAAGCAGATGGCGAAGTTCGGCAGCCTCGTCGGCGTGACGTTCGCGAGCGAGGCGCTGGCGGAGAAGTTCATCGCCTGCCGCTTCATCCGGCCGAGTACCAGCTTCGGCAGCGTGCATACCAGCGCCGAGCGCCGTGCGCGCTGGGGCGATGCTGTGGCCCCGGGTTATGTGCGCCTGTCGGTCGGCTGCGAGCCGCTCGAAGCGCTGTGGGCGGCGATGGAAGAGGCCCTGAAGGGCGGCTGAACGCGTCATGCCCGGCCTTGTGCCGGGCATCCACGACTTACCGTCTGGCAAAGACGTGGATGGCCGGGACAAGCCCGGCCATGACAGTGATCAATACGCCGGCAGATGCGGGTCGAGGCTGAAGCCCGCGAATCGGCCTTCGACGTGATCATGGCGTGTCGCGGAAATCCCGCCCGCATCGTCGAGCGTGCCGACGGCAAGATCGATCGTCGCGTCGCCGTCGCGCTGCCAGAACAGCGTCGACCCGCACGAAGCACAGAACGAGCGGGTCGCGAAGCCCGACGCCCGGTATTCGGCCGGCCTTCCGTTCAGTTCGAATCCGGCGAGCGGCACGGTCGCCCAGGTCGCGGCGATCGCACCGCTCGTACGCCGGCACATGTCGCAGTGGCAGTGGTTGACGCGCGCGACCGGACCGCGCGCCGAATAGCGCACGGCCTTGCACAGGCATCCGCCGAGGAGCGGTGCAGCGCTCACGCGCGCCAGACCGGCTTTTCGATCTCGCGCGACACGTCGGCGCGGCTGAGGCCCATGTCCTTCAGGGCCGCATCGTCCAGCGCTTCGAGCCGCGTGCGGTCGCGCGCGCGTTCCTGCCACACGACGACGGCCAGCAGGCTGGTACCCAGCGCCGTCCCGACGGCGGCGAACGCCGTGCGCCAGGCCGTCCGGAAATCGACATCTCCGTTTACCGTCAGACAGACCATGACCAAATCCTCTTCATGTGCAGACCTTGGAAACGATGCGAATTTGCCGGTAAAATGGGGCCCATACAAACGACCTTATCTCGGGCGATGCATAAGGAAACCTAAGACATGGCGACCACCCGCCTGCCGCCGCTCAACGGCCTGCGCGCCTTCGAGGCGGCGGCCCGGCATCTGTCGCTGACCAGGGCCGCCGAGGAACTCGGCGTCACGCAGGCCGCGGTCAGCCATCAGGTGAAAGGGCTGGAAGACGCCCTCGGCACCAAGCTCTTCCGCCGCCTGACGCGCGCGCTCGCCCTCACGTCGGCGGGTGCCGCACTTGCCCCCGAACTCAACGCCGCCTTCGTGCGCATCTCGATGGCGGTCGACCGCGCGCGCGAGCGCGAGGCCAAGGGCACGATCCGGCTCAGCCTGCTGACGACGATCGCGCTGACGTTCCTGGTGCCGCGGCTGGGCCGGTTCGCCGCCCGCCATCCGGCCATCGAACTCAGGCTCGAGACGTCCGCCCGGCTCGTCGATTTCGACCGCGAGCCGGTCGACGCGGCGATCCGCTACGGCACGGGCGACTACCCGGGGCTGCATGCCGACCGTCTGTTCGACGACACGCTGACGCCGCTGTGCGCGCCGGCCCTCGCCAAGAAGATCCGCAAGCCGGCCGACGTGCTGGCCCATCCGCTTCTCGACGACCACATCCTCTACGACGAATGGGGCGTGTGGCTTGCCGCCGCCGGCATCCCGGTGCGCCAGCCGCGCAAGCGCGCCGCCGTGTTCGACTCGACGCGCGTGGCCGTCGAGGCGGCGATGGAAGGCATGGGCATCGCGCTTGGCGCGCCGTTCCTGTTCTCGGCCGAGATCGCGTCGGGGCGGCTCGTGCAGCCGCTGCCGCTGGTCGTGCCGGCGGGCAAGTCCTACTGGCTCGTCTGCCGCAACCAGGACGTCGAGCGGCCGACGGTCAAGGCGTTCCGCGACTGGATGCTGGAGGAGACGGCCGAACTGCGCGCCGCGACTACGCCGCCGGCGGCACCTCGCGCAGGTAGTACATCAGGTCGAGCGGCGGCGGCGGCACGTCGGTCTGGGAAAGCAGCCCGTGCGTCTGGCCACGATGGTGGGTCTGGTGGTTGAACATGTGCGTCAGCACCCAGCGGATCGGCATGGCCTGCGCCTCGCCGGCCATGTTCTTGTAGCGCAGCGTCGTGTTGACGGTCGGCTCGTCGAGCGCGTCGCAGTAGGTGACGATCTGCGCGTCCTCGGCGACACGCGCCACGTTGAGCCCGATGAAGTCGCCGTACAGGATCTCGTCGAGCCCCGTGACCGCCGCCGGATGGCCGGTCAGGCGGCCCATCCAGATGCGGTCGGCGACGAGGATGTGGTTGAGCGTGGCGTGGATCGACCCGAAGAACGACGGGCGCTGCATGAAAAGCTCGTTGTCGTGCAGCTTGCCGCAGACGGCGTAGAGCCGCTCGTTGGCCCACTGGTTGTAGCGCGCGAGCACGCGGAAATGATCGGGCTTCATGGCGGTCGACTCCGTCTGTAACGATAGGCAGCGATAATGCGCCGATTCCCGGCGGAAGGAAATTCCATGCGTCTTGCCATCTCCCTTGCGGTCCTGCTGGCGGCACTGCCCGCCGCCGCGTTCGACCTGCAGGGCCATCGCGGTGCCCGGGGCCTCGCGCCCGAGAACACCCTTCCCGCCTTCGCGACGGCCCTTTCGCTGGGCGTGTCGACGCTCGAGCTCGACCTTGGCGTCACGCGCGACGGCGTTGCCGTCGTGGCGCACGACCGCCGGCTCAATCCCGACATCACGAAGGGGCCGGACGGCATGTGGATCCCGCATCCCGGTCCGCGCGTGCGGGACCTGACGCTGGCCGAGCTGCAGCGCTTCGAAGTGGGCACGATCCGGCCCGACATCGACTACGCGCGCACGTTCGCAAGCCAGAAGGCCATCGCGGGAACGCGCATGCCCACGCTCGATGCGGTCTTCGATCTGGTGCGCCGGTCGGGCAACACGGACGTGCGGTTCAACATCGAGACGAAAATCTCCCCGCTTTTCCCCGACGAGACGCTGCCGCCCGACGAATTCGCGCGCGTCGCCATCGCGGCGATCGACCGCGGCGGCATGCGGGCACGCGCCACGCTGCAGTCCTTCGACTGGCGTACGCTGGCGGTCGCAGCCCGCGAAGCCCCCGATCTGTCACGCGCCTATCTCACGATCGAACGCGGCAATGGCGACAATGTGTGGAGAGGTCGCGGGAAAAGCCCGTGGACCGGGCTGGATGCCGCCGCCCACGGCAATTCGGCGCCGCGGCTGGTCAAGGCGGCGGGCGGGATGATCTGGTCGCCGTTCTTCCGCGACCTGACGGACTCGGCATACGCCGAAGCGAAGGGACTGGGCCTGACGGTGATCCCGTGGACGGTCAACGATCCGGCCGACATGGCAAGGCTGGTCGATCTGGGCGTGGACGGCCTGATCAGCGACTATCCCGACCGGCTGCGCGCCGTGCTGGCGGCCAAGGGCAAGGCGCTGCCGGCGCCGGCGCCGGTCGGGCCCTGAAACGGGAATTGCGGGCCTTGATTCCCGCTCCCGGTCTTGTTGTACTCGGGACCGCCGAATCACGCACATCGAGGGACAGATGAAGAAAATTCGCAAGAACGCGGCAGAGGCGCTCGATGGCCTGCTGTTCGACGGGATGAAGATCGCCGCCGGCGGCTTCGGCCTGTGCGGCATTCCCGAGCTGCTGATCGCGGCGATCCGAGACGCGGGGACGAAGAACCTGACGGTCGCGTCCAACAACGCG
Source organism: Tagaea sp. (assembly GCA_044356395.1). Lineage (GTDB taxonomy): Bacteria > Pseudomonadota > Alphaproteobacteria > CACIAM-22H2 > CACIAM-22H2 > Tagaea. Next base: position 20,842 of record JBIKWI010000003.1, read on the forward strand.
GGCGTCGACGGCTTCGGCCTCGGCATCCTGCTCGGCACGCGCCAGATCAAGAAGATGGTTTCCTCGTACGTGGGCGAGAACGCGGAGTTCATGCGCCAGTACCTGGCGGGCGAACTCGAGCTCGAATTCAACCCGCAGGGCACGCTGGCCGAGCGCATGCGCGCGGGCGGTGCCGGCATTCCCGGCTTCTACACGCGCACCGGCGTGGGCACCGTGATCGCGGAAGGCAAGGAGCACAAGGAGTTCGACGGCCAGACCTATATCCTCGAGCGCAGCTACGTCGCCGATCTTTCCATCGTCAAGGCGTGGAAGGCCGATCCGTCGGGCAACCTCGTGTTCCGCAAGGCGGCGCGCAACTTCAATCCGCCGGCCGCGACGTGCGGCAAGGTGTGCGTCGCCGAGGTCGAGGAGATCGTGCCGCTGGGCGCGCTCGATCCCGACCACATCCACCTGCCCGGCATCTACGTGCACCGCATCGTGCAGGGCAAGCACGAGAAGCGCATCGAACAGCGCACCGTCCGCAAGCGCGCGGCCTGAGGAGAGAACGCATGCCCTGGAACCGCGATCAGATGGCCGCACGCGCCGCGAAGGAACTGCAGGACGGCTGGTACGTCAATCTCGGCATCGGCATTCCGACGCTGGTGTCCAACTACATCCCCGAGGGCGTCGAGGTGACGCTGCAGTCGGAGAACGGCATGCTCGGCATGGGCCCGTTCCCGTTCGAGGGCGAGGAAGACCCCGATCTCATCAATGCCGGCAAGCAGACGATCACCGAGCTGCCGCAGACGTCGTTCTTCGACTCCGCCCAGAGCTTCGCGATGATCCGCGGCGGCAAGATCGCCATGGCCATCCTCGGCGCCATGGAAGTATCGGAGACCGGCGACCTCGCCAACTGGATGATCCCGGGCAAGCTCGTCAAGGGCATGGGCGGCGCCATGGACCTCGTCGCCGGCGTGGGCCGCGTTGTGGTGGTGATGGACCACACCAACAAGGCCGGCGAGTCCAAGGTCCTCAAGGCGTGCACGCTGCCGCTGACCGGCAAGGCCGTGGTCAACCGGATCATCACGAATCTCGGCGTGATGGACGTGGTGCCCGGCGGGCTCAAGCTCGTCGAGCTGGCCGACGGCGTGACCGAGGCGGAGTTCCGCAAGGCGACCGAGGCACGGCTGGTCGCCTGACCCTCCGGGCACGCCGAGACCTGTGCGTCGGGCAATCCTGCATTGACCGGAAATAGGCGCGCGCGGGCGGCGCGGCTGGGCTAACCTGCCGGCTGAGAGGAATTCGCCTGCATGTTCGAGGGGTCTCGCGACCGGTACCGGGGGCTGCCCGGCCCGATCCAGGGTGCCATCCTGATGACCGTCGCCGCCGTCGCTTTCGCGGGGATGAACATCATCATCCGGGCGCTGAGCTTCGAACTCCATTCCTTCCAGATCTCGTTCCTGCGCATCGTGGTCGGCATCGTCTTCATGCTGCCATGGCTGGCGCGCGTGGGCCTGGGCGGCCTCGCCACCGCCAGCCACAAGCTCTATCTGAGCCGCTCGCTGCTCGGCTACGCGTCGATGCTGTGCTGGTTCACGGGCCTCGCCAGCCTCGAGATCGCGGAGGCGACGGCGCTGGGCTTCACCTCGCCGCTGTTCGCCACCGCCGCCGCGGCACTGCTGCTGGGCGAGGTCGTGCGCGCGCGCCGCTGGACCGCCACGCTGATCGGGCTTTCCGGCGCCATGATCGTCATCCGGCCGGGCTTCGGCGAACTCGAGTTCGCGCATCTGCTGGTGCTCGCGTCGGCGGCACTGGGCGGCTGGAACGCGATCACGGTCAAGCAGCTCACGCGCACCGACAACACGAACGCGATCATCGTCTACATGTCGCTCTACATGCTGCCGGTGGCGCTCCTGCCGGCGCTGTTCGTCTGGCGCTGGCCGTCGGCGGACGCGCTGGTGCTGGTCGGCCTGCTCGGCGTGTGCGCCACGATCGGCCACCAGTGCTTCACGCGCGCGATGGCCGCGTGCGAGGCGTCCTACGTGCTGCCGTTCGAGTTCGCGCGCCTGCCGATCTCGGCGACGATGGCCTATTTCATCTTCGCCGAGCAGCCCGACATCTACACGTGGATCGGCGGCAGCGTGATCGTCGGATCGACGTTCTACATCGCCCAGCGCGAGGCCTACATCGCGCGCAAGGCCGCCGAGCTCGGGCGTGCGCCGCCCGTGCGCAAGCCCGAGCCGCCGGCATGACCGCGACCGGCCGGCGCAATCTCGAAGGTGCCTTGTGGATGATCGCCTCGGGCATCGTGTTCTCGGCGCAGGGCGCCATCGTCAAGCTGCTCGGCATGCGGCTCGACTCCTTCGAGATCGCGTTCTTCCGTTGCGTGTTCGGGCTCCTCGTCGTGCTGCCGTTCGTCTTTCGCGGGGGCACGGCGCTTTTCATGACCGGGCGGCCGGGCCTGCACGTCGTGCGCGCCCTCGTCGGCGTGTCGGGCATGTTCTGCGGCATGTACGCGCTCACCCGCCTGCCGCTCGCCGACGCGACCGCCATCTCGTTCGCCAAGCCGCTGTTCGCGGTGGTGCTGGCCGCGACGTTCCTGGGCGAGCTGGTGGGCTGGCGGCGCTGGACGGCGACCGCGGCGGGCTTCGTCGGCGTGCTCGTGATCGTGCGGCCGGGCACCCAGACGTTCGAACTGGCGCATGTCGCGGCCCTGCTGGGCGCCTTCCTGATCGCCGACGTGATCGTGCTGGTCAAGAAGCTGCAGGGCAGCGAGAAGAACGCCACGATCATGGCCTATTTCGGCATCGTCACGTCGATCGCGAGCCTCGGGCCCGCCCTGCTCGTCTGGCAGACGCCGACCTGGACCGAGCTTGCCCTGCTCGCCGGCATCGGTGCTTCGGCGAGCACCGGGCAGTGGATGGCGCTCAAGGCCTTCCGGGCGGCCGAAGCCTCGGCCGTCGTGCCCTACGACTATCTGCGCCTCGTCTTCGCGATCCTCTATGGCTGGCTGTTCTTCGCCGAGGTACCCGACGGCTGGACGCTGGCCGGTTCCGCGATCCTGATCGGCGCCACGCTCTACATCGCCTATCGCGAGATCCGGCTGGGCAAGGCGCCCGCCGTGGGAAGCGGCTGATGCGCAAGCGGCTCTCGGACTGGGCGCAGGCGCTGCCCGGCAACGCGCGCGGCTGCCTGTGGGCCTTCGCGGCGATGCTGCTGTTCGGCTCCATGGAAGCGACGATCAAGGCGATGGGCTCGACGATGCACCCGCTGCAGATCGCCTTCTTCCGCTGCCTGTTCGCGTTCCTGATCATGGCGCCCCTCGTGCTGGGCTCGGGCGGCCTTGCGCAGGTGGCGACACGGCGCATCGGCGCGCATTTCGCGCGCACGCTGCTGGGCTATTGCGCGATGGCGACCGGGTTCGTCGCCATCACGCGCCTGCCGATCGCCGACGCGGTGGCGTTGGGCTACGTGCGCCAGCTCTTCGTGGTGGTGCTCGCGGTCGTGTTTCTCGGCGAAGTCGTGCGCTGGCGGCGCTGGACGGCGACGGCGGTCGGCTTCCTGGGCGTCGTCGTGATGGTGCGCCCCGGTGCCGGCGTGCTCGACCCGTTTGCGCTGGTGGCGCTGCTCAGCGGCTTCTTCGTGGCGTGCGTGACGGTGGCGCTCAAGCGCCTGAGCGAGACCGAGACGGCCGTGAGCACGGTCTTCTGGTTCAGCCTGTTTTCCACGCTCGTGTCGTTCGGACCGGCCCTTGCGGTGTGGCGCTGGCCCGAGCCGGTGGAATGGGCCGGCGCGGCCGCACTGGGGGCGATGGGGGCCAGCGGGCAGTTCTGCACGATGCGCGCCTACCGGATCGCGGAAGCGACCGCGATCGAGCCGGTCGATTACGGGCGGATGGTGCTGGCCGCCGCGTTCGGCCTGTTCGTGTTCGGCGAGGCACTCGACATGTACACGCTTACGGGTGCCGCGATCATCGTGGCGAGCACGCTGTACATCGCGCGCCGCGAAGCGGCCCTCGGCGTCAGGACCAGACCGCCAGCAGGCTGAAGGCGAGGGCCAACACCACGAGCGCCGACAGGGGCCGGCGCAGCTGCAGGTACCAGCCCGGAAAGCGGCCGGCGGCGACCGCGCGCATGTCGACGATGAAAGCCGCCCAGAAGCCGACGATCAGCAGGATCAGCGCCGGGGCCGGCTCCATCCACGCGGCGGCAAGCCAGCCCAGCAGGGCGGGCACCACGCTCCAGCCCGGCACCGGCTCGCCGGGGCCGGCGAGGGCGCGGCCCCAATGCACGCCGCCGAGGAACGACAGGATGACCGCGCCATAGGCGAGCTGCGCGGACAGCGCGAACGGATAGGCCTCGGGGTTCGCCCAGATCGCGGCAACCGCCAGCCAGAACGGCAGCACGCCGCCGAAGCCGAGCCAGACGGCGGAACGCGGCACGCCGGCGAGTGAAAATGCGGTCATTGGCGGCCATCCTCGAATCCGCTAGAGGGGAGCTGGAAACTGGACCGCCGGGCGGAAGGAATCAAGCCATGGACATCAAGGGCGAAGCGGCGATCGTGACGGGCGGCGGCTCGGGCCTCGGCGAAGGTACGGCACGAGCACTAGCCAAGGCGGGTGCCAAGGTCACGGTCCTCGACGTCAACATCGATGCCGCGAAGCGCGTGGCCGCCGAGATCGGCGGACTGGCGCTTGCCTGCGACGTGTCGTCGGCCGACGCCGCCGCCGCGTGCGTGAAGCAGGCGCGCGAGGCGCACGGGGCCGCGCGCGTACTGGTCAACTGTGCGGGCGTGGCGCCCGCCGCGCGCATCGTCGGCAAGGACGGGCCGCTGGCGCTGGACGCGTTCCGCCGCACGATCGAGATCAACCTGATCGGCACCTTCAACATGATGCGGCTTGCGGCCGCCGACATGCAGGCGCTTTCCGCCAATGCCGACGGCGAGCGCGGGCTTGTGGTGATGACCGCGTCCGTCGCCGCTTTCGAAGGGCAGATCGGCCAGGCCGCCTATGCCGCGTCCAAGGGCGGGGTCGCGGCGCTGACGTTGCCGGCCGCGCGCGAGTTCGCGAAGTCGGGAATTCGCGTGATGACCATCGCCCCCGGTCTGTTCGGCACGCCGATGCTGCTGGGCATGCCGCAGCCCGTCCAGGACAGCCTTGCCGCACAGGTCCCGTTCCCGTCGCGCTTCGGCCGGCCGGACGAGTACGCGGCCCTCGTGATGCACTTCCTTGCCAACACGATGCTGAACGGCGAGACCGTGCGTCTCGACGGCGCCATCCGCATGGGACCCAAATGACGCTGCAGAACCGCGTCACGCCCTTCTCGACGATCGAGGCCGATCCGGCGCGCGGCCTGTTCATGGGTAATCGCGGCTGCCTGCACGGCGAACACCGCAATCTCGAAGTCGAGACGACGCGCGAGAAGCGCTGGCTGATCTGCCAGCTCAATTTCAAGGGCCGCAAGCGGCGCATCATGCATCCCGGCCACTACACCGAGCTGTTCTTCCTCGACGAGGCGACGGCCCTTGCCGCCGGCCACCGCCCGTGCGCGGAATGCCGGCGCGGGGCCTATGACAGTTTCCTGAAACTGTGGCCCGGGAAAAAGGCCGACGCGAACAAGCTCGACATCGCGCTGGCAAGCGACCGCTGCCGCCCCTGGCCCGCGACCTTCGGCGAACTGCCCGACGGGGCGATGTACGCGCACGACGAGGCGGCGTATCTCAGATGGAGCGGCAAGGCGTGGCGCTGGTCGCATTCCGGCTATTCGCCGGCTGAAATCCCCGACGGCCAGATCGAGGCGCTGACGCCGGAAGGAACGGTCGAGGTCTTGCGCGCCGGCTACAAGCCGCTCGTGCATCCGAGTGCCAGATACCCCTCACCCTAACCCTCTCCCCGGAGGGGAGAGGGGATCGCACCGGCCGAGTCCGTCCCCTCTCCCGCTTGCGGGAGAGGGCCAGGGTGAGGGCTACGCAACCCCATCCATGAACTTCGCCAGCTCGATATCCCGCATCGTCAGCCCGCCGGCGTCGTGCGTGGACAGCACCACGTCGATCTTGTTGTAGACGTTGAACCACTCGGGATGGTGGTCCATCTTCTCGGCCTTCAGCGCCACGCGCGCCATGAAGGCGAAGGCGGCGTTGAAGTCGGCGAACTTGTAGGATTTCGCGATCGCGTCGCGGTCGGGCAGTTCGGCCCAGCCGTCGAGCCCGGCAAGGGCGTCGTTGCGCGCGGTACCTGTCAGTCTTCCGGCCATCCCGCTCCCCCACGTCGCTTGGCACGGCCGTTCGCCGCGCGCTAGGCTCGCAGCCGACCATGACCGAGCCGCCGCGTCCAGCACCCGATCTTGCCGAGATCGAACGTCTTGCCGAAAAGGCGATGGCGACGATCCCGGCCGAACTGCGCAAACACGCCGGCAACATCGTGCTGCGCGTCGAGGATTTCTGCGACGAGGAGACCGAGAAGGAGATGGACCTGGAGAGCCCGTGGGAGATCATGGGCCTCTATCGCGGCGTCGACATGATCCGCGATTCCACGTCCACCGTGCGCACCCAGCCCGACATGATCTTCCTCTACCGCCGGCCGCTGCTCGACTACTGGTGCGAGACGGGCGAGGATCTCTACACGATCGTGCGCCACGTGATGATCCACGAGATCGGCCATCATTTCGGCTTTTCCGACGCCGACATGGAACATCTGGAGTCGCTGGCCGAATGAGCAGGGACGGCGACGAAGCACCCGACGGCAACGGCGGCGGAATTCCGGCAAGTGCGGCGGACCTGGAACTGGTCGAGGCGGCGCGCGCCGCGATCGCCCGGCTCTATGCCGAGAACCGCCACCATATCGGCTCGGCGCTGCGCACGCGCTCGGGGCGCGTGTTCACGGCCGTCCATCTCGACACCTATGTCGGGCGCGCCTCGGTGTGCGCGGAAGCCGTGGCGCTGGGCCGCGCCATCGCCGAGGGCGAGAGCGACATCGAAACCATCGTTTCGGTGCGCCATCCCCGCCCGGCCGAGACCGACCGGACGATCCGCATCGTCAGCCCGTGCGGGATCTGCCGCGAGATGCTTTCGGATTTCGCACCCGGCTCGAAGGTCCTCGTGCCGGGCGAGGACGGGCCGGTCGGCGTGCCGGTCGATGTGCTTCTGCCGCGCAAATATTCCGTTCCGAAGCGTCGCAATCCGCGGAGCTGAACACAAATGTAATTGTTATCAATATGTTGTCCGGCGCCGGTCAGTTGACCTATTAACGAATCTGGTATAATATTCTTCAAATCTGCTTCGATGTTGTGCGTTTCGAGAATCTAGCCTATCTGACTAAAAAGAAAGGCCAGTCCATGTTCGGCCGCCAGAGGAATGCAATGGCTTTACCACCCAGACCAGGCATGCCGGGAAAGCCCGGGGCCGCACCGTCCAACAAGATGCCGCTCGGCACGTTGATCGTGACCGGCCAGACCTGCCCGGAAAGCGGGATCTGGGAAAGCCAGGGGACACCATCGGGCCGCTCGTCGTTCCCGAAGGGCACGCGCATGCCGGCGTATGACAAGAAGTCGTGCGTCTGGAAGCTCGTCCGTTACCCCTGAGCCGGAGCCGGCCCCGATGCGTCTTTTCGCTCTCCTGATTCTCGCCTTCACGCTTGGCGTGGCCGGCCTCCAGATGATGGCCGAAGACGGCCAAGCCCGCGCGCAGGCACCGGCCCAGCAGGCCGAATAGCACCACCGCCGGCCGCAACGAAAAACGGGCGGGACCTGGAAAAGGTCCCGCCCGTTTTCTTTTGGAATTGTCGCGCGATTACTGGCGAGCGACCATCAGCTTCTTGATCTCGGCGATCGCCTTGGCGGGGTTGAGACCCTTCGGGCACGTCTTCGTGCAGTTCATGATCGTGTGGCAGCGATAGAGGCGGAACGGATCCTCGAGATTGTCGAGCCGTTCGCCCGTCGCCTCGTCGCGGCTGTCGGCGATCCAGCGATAGGCCTGCAGCAGCACGGCCGGCCCCAGATAGCGGTCGCCGTTCCACCAGTAGCTCGGGCACGAGGTCGAGCAGCAGAAGCACAGGATGCATTCCCACATGCCGTCGAGCTTGGCGCGCTCCTCCGGGCTCTGCGGGCGTTCGCGGTCGGGCGGCGGCGTCTCGCTCTTCAGCCACGGCTCGATCGAGCGCAACTGCGCGTAGGCCTGGCTGAGGTCCGGCACCAGATCCTTGATCACCGGCATGTGCGGCAGCGGATAGATCTTCACGTCGCCGGCGCACTCGTCGATGCCCTTGGTGCAGGCGAGCGTGTTCGTGCCGTCGATGTTCATCGCGCACGAACCGCACACGCCCTCGCGGCACGAGCGGCGGAAGGTCAGCGTCGGGTCGATCTCGTTCTTGATCTTGATCAGCGCGTCGAGAACCATCGGCGCCGTCTGGTCGAGATCGAGCGTGTAGACGTCGACGCGCGGGTTCGCACCCGTGTCCGGGTCCCAGCGGTAGATCTTGAACGTCTTGGTCCGCTTGGCGCCCGACGGCGGCGGGAACGTCTTGCCGGTCTGGACCGTCGAGTTCGCGGGAAGCGTGAATTCGGCCATGGGTGTCGCTCAGCCTTTCGGGAACTTCAGTAGACGCGCGCCTTGGGCGGGAAGGACTGGACCTCGTTGGTCAGCGAGGTCAGCACAACGGGGCGGTAGGCGAAGTCGACCTTCCCCTTGGCGTCGAGCCACGCGATCGTGTGCTTCATCCAGTCCTTGTCGTCGCGGTTCGGGTAGTCTTCGCGGGCGTGCGCGCCGCGGCTTTCCTTGCGGTTGAGCGCCGACTCCAGCGTGACGACCGCCTGCGCGATCAAATTGTCATACTCAAGGGACTCGACGAGGTCGGAGTTCCACACCAGCGAGCGGTCGGTGACGCCGATGTCGCCGTTCTTGGCGAATGTCGCCGCGATCAGCTTCGAGCCTTCGGCCAGCACGTCGCCGGTGCGGTAGACCGCACAGTTGTTCTGCATGATGCGCTGCATCTCGGCGCGCAAGGCGGCCGTGGGGGCCGGACCCTTGGCGTGGCGCATGCGATCGAAGCGCGCGATGGCCGCATCGCCGGCCTTCGCGGGCAGCGGCTTGTGCGGCTTGCCGGGCTGTACGAGTTCGGCCGCGCGGATGGCGGCCGCGCGCCCGAAGACGACGAGATCGAGCAGCGAGTTGGAGCCGAGCCGGTTGGCCCCGTGGACCGACACGCACGCCGCCTCGCCGATCGCCATCAGGCCGGGCACGACGGTCGCCGTGCCGTTCTTCATCGTGACGACTTCGCAGCGGTGGTTGGTCGGGATGCCGCCCATGTTGTAGTGCACGGTCGGCAGGACGGGGATCGGCTCCTTCGTCACGTCGACATTGGCGAAGATCTTCGCGGTTTCCGAAATGCCGGGCAGGCGCTCGTGCAGCAGCTTGGCGTCGAGATGCTCGAGATGGAGATGGATGTGGTCCTTCTCCTTGCCCACGCCGCGGCCCTCGCGTATCTCCATCGTCATCGCGCGGCTGACGACGTCGCGCGAGGCGAGATCCTTGGCCGACGGCGCGTAGCGCTCCATGAAGCGCTCGCCGTTGGAGTTGGTGAGGTAGCCGCCCTCGCCGCGCGAGCCTTCGGTGATCAGGCAGCCCGCCCCGTAGATGCCGGTCGGATGGAACTGGATGAACTCCATGTCCTGCAGCGGCAGGCCGGCGCGCAGCGCCATCGCGTTGCCGTCACCCGTGCAGGTGTGGGCCGACGTCGCCGAGAAATACGCGCGCCCGTAGCCGCCGGTGGCGAGGGCGACGAGATGCGCGTGGAAGCGGTGCAGCGTGCCGTCCAGCAGGTTCCACGCCATCACGCCGCGGCACTGGCCTTCCTCGTCCATGATGAGGTCGAGGGCGAAATACTCGATGAAGAACTCGGCGTTGTTGCGCAGGCTCTGCTGGTAGAGCGTGTGCAGGATCGCATGCCCGGTGCGGTCGGCGGCGGCGCACGTACGCTGGGCGACACCCTTGCCGTAGTCGGTCGTCATGCCGCCGAACGGGCGCTGGTAGATCTTGCCCTCGGTCGTGCGGCTGAACGGCACGCCATAATGCTCGAGCTCGATGATCGCCGGGATGGCTTCCTTGCACATGTACTCGATCGAGTCCTGATCGCCGAGCCAGTCGGACCCCTTGACCGTGTCGTACATGTGCCAGCGCCAGTCGTCGGCCCCCATGTTGCCGAGAGCCGCCGAAATGCCGCCCTGTGCGGCAACCGTGTGGCTGCGCGTCGGGAACACTTTCGAGATGCACGCGGTCTTGAGGCCCTTGGCCGCCATGCCGAACGTGGCACGCAGGCCCGCACCGCCGGCCCCCACGACGACGACGTCGTACTGGTGGTCGACGACCTTGTAGGCCTGTCCGCCCAGCGACGGGGACGAAGCATCGGGCATGGATCAGCCTCCGAAAGCGAGCTTGAGGATCGAGAAGGCGGCGATGGCGCCGAACAGGAGTGCCGCCCCGTTGACCGCGAGCAGCAGGGCCACCTTCACGCCTTCATGATGGACATAGTCCTCGATGACGACCTGCACACCCAGCCGCGCGTGCTGGAATGTCGCACCCACGAGGATCAGCAGCAGCACGGCGACGACCGGCGAGGCGACCCATGCCTGCAGCTCGATCAGCGGTGCGCCGGCGAGGCCGATCACGCTGGCGACGAACCAGACCGTCAGCGGCACGAGGGCGATCGCGGTGACGCGCTGCGCCCACCAGTGATGCGTGCCGTCCTTGGCGGAGCCCAGACCGCGCGCGCGGCCGAGCGGCGAGCGGAGCGATTTTCCGGTTTCCATTTCCTAGCGCCCTCCCAGCACGGCAAGGCCCAGCGCCCAGGCGAGGATCGTCGCGGCGGCCGTGAACGCGATCACGGCCCAGCCGGATTTTTCCATCGTCGGCAGATCGAAGCCGTAGCCTGCGTCCCAGAACAGGTGCCGGATGCCGTTGGCGAGGTGATAGAATAGCGCCACCGACCAGCCGAACAGCAGCACCATGCCGATGCCCGAGCCGAGAAACGCGTTGACGCGCGCGAACGGCGTTTCGCCCGTCGCGGCAGCAACCAGCCAGATCGCCAGCATCAGTGTGCCGACCGCCAGCGCCACGCCCGTGGCGCGATGGGTGATCGACAGGATCGACGTCATCTGCGGGCGGTAGACCTGCAGGTGCGGCGAAAGCGGTCGCGGATGCGATTTGACGGTGGTCTTCGATTCTGCGGCCATGGCCCCTCGGTGTTCCTGATTGCGTGGCCGGTATTTGGCGGCCTTCGCAATTCTTCCCGGCAGGCTTAAGGATTTAGACCGTGCATCCGGGCGCGTCAATTGATGGGTTTGCCGCGCGCGACGAGAAGCTTACCGCATCTGCGAACGTTTCGCTGTGGATTGACCTGTGGAAGAAGTGTGCGTGGATTGTGACTAACGCGGATTTCCATCAACAAGATTCTGGGGTCGTGCGGCGGATTCGGATTGGCTGCCATGCGCGAGTTTGAGACCATCATCTCCGGTAAGCGAAAGCGGGGAGCGACAAGACGGCAGCGATCCTTCTCCAGCGTGTCCGGTAGCTAGGACGCGATCCACTGGCAGGAGCCGCCCCCGAAAGGGTGGCGGCGCGGGAAGGACGGGGTCGGGGCGTCGCTCCGGAGCGGTCGCCGGAAGCACGGCGCAAGCCGGGCAAAAGGCGGCAACTCCTTTCCCTTCGTGACGGTCGGTCGGCTCCCCTGGGGGCTTGCCCACGTCAGCGCGGAGGGACGGCGTCGACGGATCCGCGCGGTGCGGGGATCCAGGCCGACGGTCGGGGTCGCGAGGGTCCCGCAAGGGACCGGCGGGTACGGCGGTGACGGCGGGGCGGACCCAAGGGGTCCAGGAACCCGCGACCGGCGGACCGGCTGCGAGGCACGCGAAGGCAGGTGCGAAAGCGCCGCCCGGCGAGGCTCGCGCGAGGCCCGGGTCAGGTCTGGGGCCGTGTTGCAGGCAAGGGTCGGACGTCTCGGGTTCGGGTTCCGGCGGGCCGCGCGTGGCCATCGGGACCCTCGTCGGGGGGACGCGGACGGGACGGGCGGACCAGGGCCTGACCGGACGTGCGAAGCAGGCCTCCCGAAGGAAGACCCGGGTTTTCGGCTGCCATGGGGCGGCCGGCGTCTCGCGCAGGCGGGGTGTCGGTGGTGTCGGATGCGGGCGTGCACGCCTGCTTCGACGGTCCTCGCGAGGCGTCAGGGAGCCCTTTGTCCCGCCCGGACATCGGCCGATCGCAAGATCGCCCCTGACGCCTCTTCATTTTTGGGGATTTTTTGGGGATCGGAGGGCGAGGTGGTGCCGACGGCCCCCTCGCGAAGACCGCCGGCACCCCATCGGCACGTCGGAGCCTGATGTCCCGCCCGGACAACTCGGCGCGAAGGCTAGAAGACTTCGCTTTCCTGACGGAATTTGCGTAACACGCCCCCTCCCCCCCGCCAATCGGATTTTGGGAAATTTGCCATTCTCAATTATATCAATAGCTTGACGAAAATACCCCGCGGCTGCGGCCTCGCGTCGGGGGTCGAGTCGCTTTTCCGGCCTCATCGCGTCGGCCATTGAATTAATTCGATAATCCGCTCTCGGCCGGCCGGTGACGGGGCCGGTGCCGACAAAATCCGGGGCGGCCGGCAAAACCTGTCAAGTGTCGGGACCGGCAGAGGTTTCGCTTCGCCGCCGCCCGGATCGCGGCTACACCTCGCCCCCCATGGAAGAAACGGTCGAACTGGAAATCCGCAAGCTGGGTGCAAGCGGCGACGGCATCGCCGACGGCCCGCTTTTCGTGCCCGGCGCCCTGCCCGGCGAGCGCGTACGCGCCCAGCGCTTCGGCAAGGACCGCGCGCGCGCGGTGGAGATCCTGACGAAGTCGCCCGACCGCGTCGACCCGCCCTGCCCGCATTTCCATTCGTGCGGCGGCTGTGCGGTCCAGCATCTGGCCGAAGCACCCTACGTCGCGTGGAAGCAGGGGCTGCTCGTCGCGGCACTTTCCGCGCGCGGCCTCGACATCAAGCCTGCCCCCATGCTGCGCATCGCGGGCGGTACGCGCCGGCGCGCGGAGCTTTCCGCCCTGCGCACGCAAGGCGGCGTCACGCTCGGCTTCCACACCGAAGGAAGCGGCGAGCTTGTCGACATCCAGTCGTGCCTGGTGCTGCTGCCGAAAATCGTGTCGCTGCTGCCGGCACTGCGCGCTTTCCTGATCGATTTCCTGCGGACCGCCGAGACGTTCGACATCCACGTGACGGCCGCCGACAACGGCATCGACCTTCTGCTCACCGGACGCAGCCCCGATGCGCGCAAGCGCGCCTCGCTCGCCGACTTCGCCGCTGCCAACGGCATCGTGCGCATCGCCTGGCGGCGCGAAGCAGGCGAAGAGCCGGAGATCGTCGTGCTGCACGAAAGCCCGCGCGTTTCCTTCGGCACGGTCGAGGTGGTCCCGCCGCCCGGCGCCTTCCTGCAGGCCGCACGCCCCGCCGAACTCGCCATCGCGTCGGAGATCGCAGCATCCGTCGGCCGCGCCAAACGCATCGTCGATCTCTATGCCGGGCTGGGCACGTTCTCGTTCCCGCTCACCGGCCGCGTGCACGCGGTCGAGGGCGATGCGGCGGCGAGTGCGGCCATGCAGGCGGGGGCGCGCGCCGGCTTCCGTGCGGGCCGCGTGACGTGCGAGGCGCGCGATCTCGAGCGCCGGCCGCTGCTGGCCGAAGAACTCGACGAATACGACGCGGCGATCTTCGATCCGCCGCGCGAAGGGGCACGCGAGCAGGCGACGTATCTCGCCGCTTCGTCCGTACCCGTCGTCGTCGCGGTGTCGTGCAATCCGGCGAGCTTCGCGCGCGACGCGCGCGTGCTGGTGGACGGCGGCTACACGCTGGCGCGCGTCGTGCCCGTCGACCAGTTCCTGTGGACGGGCCACCTCGAACTGGTCGCGACCTTCACGAAGCCCAAGAAGGCCCGCGTCCCGCGGCGTTAGACCCTCACCCCACCCTCCCCCGCAAGCGGGAGAGGGTTAGGGTGAGGGGTGCTAGCCGTTGCCCATCGCCTTCTTCGCATCGGCCACCTCGGCCAAGGCCGAGCGGCGCATCAGCGTGTATTCGGTCGATGCGATGATGAACGAATAGCCGCGCTGGAACAGGGCCGCCGTGCTGAACTTGCCGTAGGGCACGGTGCAGCATGGCTTGCCCGCCTTCGTCGCGGCGGCAAGGATGCGGTCCATCGCGGCCAGATGATCGGGATGGTCGAACTGGCCCACGATGCCCATCGAGCCCGAGAGGTCGTTGGGCCCGATGACGAGCAGGTCGATGCCGTCGACGCGGGCGATCGCCTCGGCATTGGCCATCGCCTCGACCGATTCGATCTGCACCATGATGAAGAGATTTTCGGCCATGTGGGCGCGGTAGTCGTCGATCGACACGCCGTTGGCCATCGCGCGCCACGGCCCGATGCCGCGCGAACCCTTGGGCGGATAGCGGCAGGCATCGACGACGGCACGCGCCTGGTCGGCCGTATGGATCATCGGCACCATGACGCTGTCCGCACCCATGTCGAGAAGCTGCTTGAAATAGACCGGATCGCCGATGGGTACACGCACGCCGATGCCCAGATCGTAGGGCACGCTCGCCTGCAGCATGGCGTGCGTGGCCTGCAGGCTGGCGGGGCCGTGCTCGTTGTCGATGATGAGCGCGTCGTAGCCCACGCCGGACAGCACCTCGACCGCCATCGGGCTTGCGGTATGCAGCCAGGCACCGAAGGCCTTGCGGCCGCCGGCAAGCCGGCGCTTGAGCTGGTTGGGTTTCAGGACTGGCATTTTTGCGTTTCCCCCTGACGCATCATCGACGCTTGCGCCGGTCACGAGCAAGCCCCTAAAACAGCTTTTGTGGGCCTTTTGAGCATCCTTTTTCCGAAACCGCGCGGCGCCAAGCGCACCGACGCCCGTAGCAAGGATGGGCGCGACAGGACCGTCGCGGTCGAGGGCCTGCTCGCCCCCGGCGAAACCACCGACGTGCGCGTGCGCCGCAACCCGCGCGCGCGGCGTATCTCGGTGCGCGTCGATGCCGCCGACGGCGCCATCGCGTTGACCGTGCCGTGGCACACGCCGGTCGAGGAAGGCCTGCGCTTCGCGCGCCGGCAGGGCGACTGGCTGCGCGCGCGGCTGGCGGCCGTTCCCGCGCGCGTCGAGTTCGCCTGCGGAACCAGCTTCGATTTCCAGGGCACGAATCTCACCGTGCGCCACGTGCCGGGCCGGCTGACGCGCCGCGAGGGTGACACGCTGCTGGTGGGCGGCGCGCCCGAGTTCGTCGCGCGCCGCGTGCGCGACTGGCTGAAACGCGAGGCACGCACGATCCTGACGGCCAAGGCGCATGCGCTGTCGCAGGGCATCGGGCGCAAGCTGAAGGCCGTGCGCATCGCCGATCCACGCACGCGCTGGGGCAGTGCCGCTTCCGACGGCACGCTCGCGTTCTCCTGGCGGCTCGTGCTCGCCCCGCCCGAGGTGCTCGACTATGTGGTCGCGCACGAGGTGGCCCATCTGCGGCACATGAACCACGGGCCGCTGTTCTGGGCGCTGGTCGGCGAGCTTGCCGGCGACGTGTCGGCCCCGCGCGCGTGGCTTGCCGCGAACGGCGCGAAGCTGCTGCGCCATGGCTGAAACGCCGGCGGCGCGGGCCACGCCCGGCGCCATCCTCCTGCTGACCTCGATGGTGATGCTCGGGCAGATGTCGATCTCGCTCTACATCCCGTCGCTGCCGTCGCTGGCCGAAGCGCTCGCGGCGCGCCCCGAACACGTCAAGCTGACGATGACGCTCTACCTTGCGTGCTTCGCGCTCTCGCAGCTCGTCTGGGGGCCGCTATCGGACAGGTTCGGCCGCCGCCCGGTGCTGTTCGCCGGCATCGCCGTGTATCTCGCGGGCACGCTCGCCTGCGCGCTGGCGCCGAACATCTGGGCGCTGGTCGCCGCACGCGGGCTGCAGGGGATCGGCGCGTGCGTCGGGGCGACCGTCTCGCGCGCCTACACGCGCGACCGCTTCGGACGCGGCGAGGCTGCGCGCACGCTTGCCTATATCGGCATCGCGATGGCGCTGGGCCCCGCCCTCGCACCCGTGCTCGGCGGCCAGCTCCAGACCTGGTTCGGCTGGCGTTCGGCGTTCCTTGCCCTCGCGTTCTTCGGGATCCTCGTCGCCTGCGCGACGTATCTCCGGCTGGAGGAGAGCAACCGCAATCCCGATCCGCACGCGCTGGAGCCCAGGCGCCTGCTGGGCGCGTTCGCGACCCTGCTGACGAGCCGCATCTATCTGGGCTACGCGATGACGATGTCGGGCACCTTTGCCGGCCTGATGGCCTACACGACGGGCATCCCGTTCGTGTTCATCGACCTGTTCGGCGTCTCGCCCGCGATGTTCGGCTTCGTGCCGACCTTCACGGTGATCGGCTACCTGTCGGCATCGCTCGTGGCGAGCCGGCTGGCGCACCGGGCGGTCGGCTCGCGTCTCGTCGCCGTCGGTTCGGCGATCTGTGCGGCTTCCGGCATCGCGTTCGTCGCCATCGTGCTCGCCGGGCTGTCGAACCCCGTCACGGTCGTCGCCCCGATGGTCGTGTTCATGTTCGGCTTCGGCATCGCGATGCCCAACGCGATGGCCAACGCCATGCAGCCCTTCCCGCGCATCGCGGGTTCCGCCGCCGCCCTGCAGGGTTTCCTGCAGATGACCATCGCGGCAGCGGGCACGGTCGGCGTCGCCGCCCTTTCCGACGGCACGCCGCTGTCGACGGCGCTGGGCGTGTGCGGCGGCGGCCTGCTCGCCGCGACCGGCTATTTCCTGCTCGCCCGCCCGGCCGAGAAGAAGGCGGCATGAACACCACGCCGCCGCCACCCGCCAGCCGCATGCTGCTGGGCCTGATCATCGCCCTCGTCGCGATCGGCCCGCTGTCGACCGATCTCTATCTTCCGTCGCTGCCGGCCATCGGGCGCGACCTTGGCGCCGACGTTGCCGCCACGCAGCTGACGCTGTCGATGTACATGGTGGCGTTCGCACTGGCCCAGCTCGTCTACGGGCCGCTCTCCGACCGCTTCGGCCGCCGGCCGGTGGTGATCGGCGGCATGGCGATCTATGCCGTGGCGTCGGTCGCGTGCGCGTTCGCGGCCAGCATCGAACAGCTCATTGCCGCCCGCGCGTTGCAGGCCACGGGGGCGTGTGCGGGCGTCGTGCTCGGACGCGCCATCGTGCGCGACGTCTACGGACGCGAAGGGGCCGCGCGCATGCTCGCCCTCGTGGGTTCGGTGATGGCGTTCGCACCCGCCTTCGGCCCGGTGCTGGGCGGGATCGTCGAGGTCAATTTCGGCTGGCGGTGGAACTTCTCGCTGCTCGTCGCGTTCTCGGTCGTGCTGCTGGCGCTGCTGGCGGGCAGGCTGGTCGAGACGAACCGGCTGCGCGACGAAAGCGCGCTCGATCCCGTGCGCATGCTGCGCAACTACGCCACGCTCCTCGCCGACCGGCGCTATCTGGGCTATGCGCTGTGCGTGGCGTTCGGCTATGGCGGGCTGTTCGCGTTCATCTCCGGCTCGTCCTTCGTGCTGATCGACGACCTGGGACTCAGCCCGGACGTATACAGCTGGTACTTTGTCATGTGCGTCGTGGGATTCTTCACCGGCGCGCAGGTGGCCACGCATTTCACGCTCCGCCTCGGCATCGACCGCATGCTGGTGCTGGGTGCGTCGATCAACGTCGCGGGCGGGGCGGGCATGCTGGCGGTGGCGCTTTCGGGCCTTGCCACGCCCGACGCGCTCGGGGCGGCGTTCCTCGTCTTGCCCATGGCGGTCTTCGTGCTCGGCATGGGGATCAACATGCCCAATGCGCAGGGCGGCGCGCTCGGCCCCTATCCGCACATGGCCGGATCGGCATCGGCGCTGATGGGCTTCATCCAGATGTCGTGCGCGGCACTCGTCGGCATGGCGTTCGGCTGGCTGCATGAAGGCACGCCCGTCGTGCTCGCTGGCCTGGTGCTGTTCTGCGCGCTGGCCCTGACGGCGAGCCTCGCCTTCCTCGTGCGGCCGTTCGCGAAGCGCTAGCGTTCCTGGTTCTGGCGCAGCATCGGGTCGTTGGCGAAATCGTAGGTGCCCGATGCCGGCCGCGTCGCGACCGGGACCGGCGTAACCGGGGCCGATGCCGGGAAGCTGCCGATCAGGCGGGCGAACCAGCCCGGCGCTTCGGGCGCGACCGCGCCGGGCAGCGCCC
This sequence comes from Tagaea sp., assembly GCA_044356395.1. Taxonomy (GTDB): domain Bacteria; phylum Pseudomonadota; class Alphaproteobacteria; order CACIAM-22H2; family CACIAM-22H2; genus Tagaea. The sequence goes on from JBIKWI010000003.1 coordinate 39,056, forward strand.
TGGCCGGCATGCCCTTGTGCGCTTCGAGCATCACGGCCTTCCACAGGCGGGCGGGCAGCGAACCGCCGGTCGTGCGCTCCATCTCGTCGCCGTCGTCGTTGCCGAACCACGCCCCGCCGACATAGTCGGACGTGAATCCCACGAACCACGCGTCGCGATAGTCGTTGGTGGTGCCCGTCTTGCCGCCGGCCGGCCGGTCGCCGAGCGACGCCGCCCGGCCCGAGCCTTCCCGCACGACGGCCTGCATGAGGTCGGTCATTGTCGCGAGTGCTGCCGGCGTCATCACCGGGCCGGGGCCGGAGCCCGCGCGCCGGTAGAGCGTCTTGCCGGCCGGATCGCGGATCTCGAGGATCGCGTGCGGCAGCACGCCGTTGCCGCCGTTGGCGAAGGAAGCGTAGGCACCGGTCAGTTCGAGGAGGCTCACTTCCGACGTGCCCAACGCGATCGAGAGATTGCGCGGGATCGGCGTGGAGATGCCGAGTGCCCGCGCCTCGCGCACGACGCTGTCCACGCCCACGCGCTGGGCCACGCGCACGGCGGCCGTGTTGACCGAACGCGCGAAGGCGTCGCGCACGGAAATCTCGCCGAACACCTTGTTGTCGAAATTGCGCGGCCGCCACGTGGCAAGCTGGATCGGCGTGTCGGCAATGCTCTCGTCGGGCCGCAGGCCCTGCTCGGCGGCGGCGAGATAGACGAACGCCTTGAACGCCGAGCCGGGCTGGCGGCGCGCGTCGACCGCGCGGTTGAAAGAGCTCTTCGCGTAGTCGCGCCCGCCGACCATCGCCTGCACCGCACCGTCCGGGCGCATCAGCACGAACGCGCCCTGGCCGACGCCGACCTTGGGCCCGTCGCGCGCGAGGATGTCTTCCAGCGCCGTTTCCGCCACGCGCTGCAGGCGCGCATCCATCGTCGTGACGACGACGAGATCCTGCGTCTGGTAGCCGACGAAACCCTGCACCTGTTCGGCGAGCCAGTCGGTGAAATAGCGGCTGCCGCGCTGCGCCACCGTGGCCCCCGCCGAGGCGATGGGCAGGCGTGCGGCCGCGGCACGCTGGGCGGGCGTGAGGAACCCCGCCTCGACCATGTTGTCGAGCACGTCGCTGGCGCGCTCGCGCGCGCGCTCGATGCTGGCGGTGGGCGCCAGACGCGAGGGGGCCTTCAGCAATCCTGCGACGATCGCGGCCTCGTGCGCGTTCACCTCGCGCGCCGACTTGCCGAAATAGCGCCGCGACGCGGCTTCCACACCGTAGGTGCCCGCCCCCAGATAGACGCGGTTGAGATAGATCGTCAGGATCTCGTCCTTGGAGAGGGCGCGCTCGAGCCGGAAGGCGAGCAGCATCTCCTGGATCTTGCGCCGGTAGCTGCGGTCGTTCGTCAGGAACACGTTTTTCGCGAGCTGCTGGGTGATCGTCGAACCGCCCTGCACGACGCGGCCTGCGCGGAAATTGGCGAGGGCGGCGCGCGCCAGCCCCTGCGGATCGACGCCGAAATGCGCGTAGAAGCGCCTGTCCTCGGTCGCGAGCACGGCCATCGGCAGCCAGGGCGGCATCTCGTCGAGGCGCACGAGGCCCCCGTAGAGATCGCCATAGGTGGCGACCGTCTCGCCGCCGCGGTCGACGAAGACGAGGCTGGGCCGGCGTTCGAACCTGTTGATCGCGTCGATCGGCGGCAGCGTGATCCAGAAGACCGCGAGCACGCCGGCGACGGCGACCGCACCCCAGATCGACGCGACGAGGCCCCACTTGACCGCGAAGCCCGCCGCCTTGCGCACGAGACCGGGACCGGATCGGGCCTTCTTCGGTTTCTTCGCCGGTCCGGACGCGCGCGACGGCCTTGCGCGCGCGTCGGGATCGGCGCGCAAGGCCTCGTCGTGCGGCCCGTCGTCCGCCGCGTCGCGTCCAAGGCGCGGCTCGCGGCGCGCGCGGGAACCGGGCGTGCGACTCGTCATGCGCCGGATTCTACACGCGAATGCGGCAGGCGTGCGGCGACGGCGAGGCGGCTTTGCGGATCAGGCGGTTAGGCGGCCCGGCCGGGCGCGTTGCCCGGCCGGAAACCCGCTCTAGACGCGCTTGCCAGACGCCTTGTCGAACACGTGCAGCAGCCCCGCCTTCGGCGCCAGCGAGATCGAAGCACCCGGCGTGAAGTCGTGGCGTTCGGTGAACACGGCGGTGGCTTCCGTCCCCGCGATGTCGACCAGCACCAGCGTTTCGGCACCCGTCGGCTCGATCACCTTGACCGTCGCCGGCAGGCCTTTGCCGGCCGGCACGAGATCGAGATGCTCGGGCCGGATGCCCGCGCGCACGGCCGTGCCCGGTGCTGCCTTCGTCGAGGCCGCGAGCGTGACGCCGCCCGGCAGTTCGAGCATGCCGCCGGCGGCGACCTTGCCGTCGAGGAAGTTCATCGCCGGCGAGCCGATGAAGCCCGCCACGAAGATGTTGTCCGGGTGGTCGTAGAGCTCGAGGGGCGTGCCGATCTGCTCGACGATGCCGTCATGCATGACCACGATGCGGTCGGCCATCGTCATCGCCTCGATCTGGTCGTGCGTGACGTAGACGGTCGTCGTCTTCAGGCGCTGGTGCAGTGCCTTGATCTCGGCGCGCATCGCCACGCGCAGCTTGGCGTCGAGGTTCGACAGCGGCTCGTCGAACAGGAACACCTGCGGGTCGCGCACGATGGCGCGGCCCATCGCCACGCGCTGGCGCTGGCCGCCGGAAAGCTGCTTGGGGAAGCGCTGGAGATAGGGCTTGAGGTTGAGGATGTCGGCCGCGCGCTGGACGCGTTGCTCGATCTCGGCCTTGTCGGCCTTCCGCAGCAGGAGCGAGAACGCCATGTTGTCGTACACGGTCATGTGCGGATAGAGCGCGTAGTTCTGGAACACCATCGCCACGTCGCGTTCCTTGGGCGGCAGGTCGTTGACCACGCGGCTGCCGATGGCGATATCGCCGCCCGAGATTTCCTCAAGGCCCGCGATCATGCGCAGCAGGGTGGATTTGCCGCAGCCCGACGGGCCGACCAGCACGACGAATTCGCCGTCCGAAATCTCGACATCGACGCCATGGATCACCGCGGTGGTGCCATACGCCTTCTTCACTTTGCGGATTGATACGCCAGCCATCTTCGTTTCGCTCCCAGGTTTCCACGCCTGCCACTGACGGTCAGGATCGGGGCGCGCGACGGCGGGTTTCGCCCCTGTTATGCCGCGCGCGGGATCGAATGTAGTCGGATACGCCGGACGGCATCAACCCCGGAAAACCGCGCTCAGCTTGTTGCCGTCGGGGTCGCGCGCGTAGGCGGCGTACCAGTCCGGGGCGTAGCGGCGGATGCCCGGCGGCCCTTCGTCGGTGCCACCGTGGGCCAGACACGCGGCGTGGAAGGCGTCGACGGCGGCACGGCTGGGGGCCGTGAAGCAGACCATCGTGCCGTTGCCGAAACTTGCCTTGCCGCCGTCGAACGGGTTGCCGAGCCACAGGCGTGTCGGACCGCCGGGCGGGCCGAAGCCGCCATGGTCGCCGAGCGGCACGTAGCCGAGCGGGGCGAGGATCGCGGTGTAGAAGGCCTGTGCGGCCGCCTCGTCGTCGGTGCCCAGGCACACATAGTTGATCATGCGAGTCTCCGGAACGAAGAAGGGCGCGGGATCGAAATCCCGCGCCCCTCGTACGTCGTCAGATCGGAAGAAAGCTCAGACGGCTTCCTTGAGATCCTTCGCGGCGCGGAAGGCAACCTTCTTCGACGCCTTGATCTTGATGGCTTCGCCCGTCGCCGGGTTGCGGCCCATGCGGGCCGGGCGCTTGCGCACCTGGAAGATGCCCAGGCCCGGAACGCGGATCTTCGCGCCCTTCTTGAGGCTCTTCGTCAGGGCGGCCACGAAGCCGTCGAGGACTTCGACCGACTGCTTCTTGGAGATCTCGTGCTTCTCGGCGAGCTCGTAAGCGATCGCCTTCAGCGTCACAACTTCTTGCTTCTCGGCCATTTGAGGATAGGCCTCCTCTTGAGGGTTCTTGGTTGTCGACGGTCCTCGCAACGCGGGCGCGGAGACCCTCGGGGGCGGGACGTCGCGCGCACCAGTTCGGGGACGTCCCGGTTGGCGTACGCGCCGCCGCCGGACGATCCGTTCGAAGCGCCTTGCGGGCGACTCGATGGCGAATCGGCCATGCGGTTGAGACTCGGTATGCCGCTTCGACCGAATCTTGGCAAGCAGGAAAATTGTGAAAATGCCGATGGAATCGGCATCGCGCGACGGTCGGTCTTCAAAAAGCGAGGAAATCCGCGCTTTTGGGAGTACCGCTCAACTATTGGGACGCGCGCAGCGTCGCCAGATCTGCGCCTGGCTGTCGCCGTCGGGTCTGAACTGCACGGCTGTTTCGCCCATCAGGCGCATCTCGATACGCTTGCCCGCTTCGGGTTCGCGCGCCGGCGCCACATAGTCGAATGTATGTCGGGTGTAGCTGCCCTCGATGCGCGCACCGGTCGGCGTGACGATGCGCGGCCCGTCGATGGAAAGATGCCGCGCACCGTTGGGCGAGCACCAGTCGCCGTCGATCGCGTCGGCGAACGCGGGCGGAAGCCCCGCGAAGCAAAGCCCGGTCGCGACGATGAAAACCTGCAGCCCGCGCATGTCGGCCTCCTCGATGGGACAGGCCGTCATCTTCGTCCGCGGGCGGCGGCCTGTCTAGAACTCCAGCGTGAGGACTTCGCAGTTCTGGAAGTGCCGGCCGGTCAGTCGGTTGAGGAACGTGCCGTGGCCCACGACGGCGATCTCGCGCTCGCGCCGCTGGACAAGCCAGTCGCGGAACGCTTCCACGCGGCCCAGCAGATGGTCCTCGCTCTCGACCGCGATCGCGTCGGGGCGGGCCGGGTCGTGGTGCCACCACGGATCTTCCAGATGGTCGAAATCCAGATGCGGGAAATCGGCCTTCAGCGCGTGCGTGCGCCGGCCGATGTCGCCCGAATGCTCGGCGCGCTCGCGATGCAGCGCTTCGACGCGCCAGGGCACCTTGTGCCCGTCGAAGGCGAGATGGGCGGTCTCGATGGCGCGCGTCAGCGGCGAGGCGACGACGAGCTCGACCTTCGCCCAGCGGTTGGGGCAGGCGAGTGATGCTGCCTGCGTGCGGCCAAGCTCGGTCAGGCGCGGATCGAAGATCATCGGATCGACGCGCTTGATGCTGTCGAACGCGGCGTTGAACTGGGACTGGCCGTGGCGGATGAGATGGACGGTCGTGCGTTGCATGGCGAAGCGGATAGCCGATCCCGTGTCGCGGGGAAAGCCGAAAACGATTACCGCGCGGCCCCCATCGCCGCGGCAAGTCCCATCCCTTCGGCATAGGCTTCCGAGAACAGCGACATCGGGTCGGGATAGGGCACGGCGAGCTTCGCCCACACCTGGCCGTCCTCGAAATCGAGCTGGCCGTGGAACTTGTCGGCCATGCGGCGCATCGGCTGGTTGTCGATCAGGCAGATCATGTGGAGCTTGCCGATCAGGCGGTTGCGCGCCAGCAGGATCGTGCGGCGCAACAGCTCGCTGCCGATGCCGCGGTTGCGGTAGGCGGGCGCCACCGTCACGGCGAATTCGCCGCCGCGCGACGGCGCGCCGAAATCGGCGTGCAGCTCGGCGACCGCGCACAGCTGCCTTGCGTCGAAGCAGCCCAGCAGGCAGGCGGTCGGCCAGTCGACGGACGCGGCATAGGCCGCGACGACCTCGTCGGCGACGTTGCCGGAAAAGCGGGCACGCCGGTCGGCGGCGTCCAGTTTCAGCAGATGCGCCTTGAAGTCGGCGGCGTCGAAGCTGCGGAGTTTGCGATAGTAAAGCATTGGCACATCTTTCCTTCGTCCGAAGACGGGTCCGGCAGATGCGCTTCACTCCCCAACTTGGAGAGAACCATATCGCAAGAATAGAGCCGGAATTGTGACGGACCGGACGCATCATTGCTGCCATGCGAACGATGCGTTGCGGGCATACATCTGGAAAAACGGCGCGGATGCGTCCAAATAACGGGCGAACCGACGAAGGATCCGGACCATGACCGACATCGAAACCGACGCGCGCGAACGTGCCGTCGTCCGCATCGTGAAGGGCCAGCCGACCAGCGACGGCGCCGGCGTGCGCCTCAACCGCGTGATCGGCACGCGGGCTTTGCCCGACCTCGACCCGTTCCTGATGCTCGACGAATTCGGCTCGGACGATCCGGATGCCTATCTCGCCGGTTTCCCCGATCATCCGCATCGCGGCTTCGAGACGGTCACGTACATGCTCGACGGGCGCATGCGCCACGGCGACAACAAGGGCAATGTCGGCCTGCTCGGCCCCGGCTCGGTCCAGTGGATGACCGCCGGTCGCGGCATCGTGCATTCGGAAATGCCCGAACAGGAAGAAGGGCTGATGCGCGGCTTCCAGCTGTGGGTCAACCTGCCGGCACGCGACAAGATGTGCGCGCCCGCCTACCAGGACCTGCCGGCCGACGCGATGCCGGTCGTCGAGCTTGGCGACGGCTCGAGCGTCAAGGTGATCGCCGGGCGCTATGCGGGCGCGCAAGGGCCGGTGCGCACCGGTGCAACCGAGCCGCTCTATCTCGACGTCGTCCTCGCTCCGCAGGCGAGCGTCGCCGTTCCGGTCGCCGCCGGGCACAACGCGTTCCTCTATGTCTACGAAGGCATCGCCGTCGCCGGCCCCACGCCGCTGTCGAAGGGCGAGATGGGCGTGCTGTCGCAAGGCGACCGCGTGACGCTGCGCACCGGCGACGAACCCGCGCGCGCCATCCTCGTGGCCGGCAAGCCCTTGGGCGAACCGGTCGCCAAATACGGCCCGTTCGTGATGAACACCGAAGCCGAGATCCGCCAGGCGATCGACGATTTCCGGGCGGGGAGGTTCTAGACACCCTCACCCCGCGACGTATACGTCGCGCCTCTCCCGCAAGCGGGAGAGGGGGACGTTCTTGTCCCCTCTCCCCTCCGGGGAGAGGGCTAGGGTGACGGGTTCTCGATCTCTTCCCGCAGCATCTCCAGCTCCAGCCATTCGTCCTCGGCGGCCGCGAGATCGGCTTCGGCTTTGGCAAGGGCGGCCGTGTGCCGGTCGAAGGCCGCGCGGTCGCGGGCGTAGAGGCCGGCGTCCGCCAACGCCGCGTTCGCGGCCACGATCGCGGCGCGCAGCTTTTCCATCTTCGCCGGCAGCGTTTCGAGCGCGTGCTTCTGCTTGAAGCCCAGGCGCTTCTTCGGCTCGTTCGAGGCACGCGGCTTTTCGGGCGTGCGCGTGGGTGCAAGCGACACCGGGATCGACTTCGCCTCCACGCCGCGGCCGCGCTGGGCGAGCATGTCGGTGTAGCCGCCGGCATATTCGCGCCACAGCCCGTCGCCTTCCGCGACGATGGTGGAGGTTGCCACCCGGTCGAGGAAGTCGCGGTCGTGGCTGACGACCAGCACGGTGCCCGTGTACTCGGCGAGCACTTCCTGCAGCAGATCCAGCGTCTCGATGTCGAGATCGTTGGTCGGCTCGTCGAGCACCAGCAGGTTGGAAGGCTTCGCCAGCGCGCGCGCCAGCATCGCGCGGCCGCGCTCGCCGCCCGACAACGCCGCCATCTTCGTGCGCGCCTGCGGGGCCGCGAAAAGGAAGTCCTTCATGTAGGCCAGCACGTGGCGCGTGGTGCCGCCCACCGACACGGTCTCGCCGTGGCCGCCGGTCAGCGTGTCGGCAAGGCTCATCTCCGGGTCGAGCGATTCGCGCCGCTGGTCGAGCGTGACCATCGCGAGGCCCGTTCCGAGGCGAACCTCGCCGGTATCGGGCGCAAGCTGGCCGACCAGCATGTTGAGCAGCGTCGTCTTGCCCGCCCCGTTGGGGCCCACGATGCCGATGCGGTCGCCGCGCAGGATGCGGATCGAGAAATCGCGCACGACGGCAATGCCGCCATATTCCTTGGTCACGCCGTCGGCCGCGATGACGAGCGTGCCCGACCCGTCGGCGGCGAACGCCGACATCGTCGCCTTGCCGGCGGCGGCCACGCGCTCGCGCCGCTGCTTGCGCAAGCCCTGCAGGTCGGCGAGCCGCTTGACGTTCCGCTTGCGCCTTGCGGTCACGCCGTAGCGCAGCCAGTCTTCCTCCCGCGCGATCTTGCGGGTGAGCTTGTGGGCCTGCGTTTCTTCCTGCGTCAGGATGTCGTCGCGCCATTCCTCGAACGCGGCGAAGCCCTGTTCGAGCCGGCGCGTGGTGCCGCGGTCGAGCCACACCATCGCGCGCGACAGCGACTGCAGGAAGCGCCGGTCGTGGCTGATCGTGACCATGGCGCCGCGCAAGCTCGCCAGTTCGGCCTCCAGCCACGCGATGGCGGGAAGATCCAGATGGTTGGTCGGCTCGTCCATCAGCAGGATGTCGGGCGACGGGGCCAGCACGCGCGCCAGTGCCGCGCGGCGCGCTTCGCCACCCGACAGGTGGGCGGGGTTTTCTTCGCCCGTCAGGCCGAGGCGCTCCAGCAGGTAGCGCGCGCGGTAATGGTCCTGGTCGCCGACCAGCCCCGCCTCGACATACGCAAGTGTGGTTTCGAAACCCGAGAGGTCGGGCTCCTGCGGAAGGTATCTCAGGGTGGTACCGGGCTGGACGAAGCGCGTCCCGCCGTCGGGCGTGACGAGCCCTGCCGCGATCTTCAGCAGCGTCGACTTGCCCGAGCCATTGCGCCCGACCAGCGCCAGCCGTTCGCCCGGCCCGACCGAGAGGGTCGCACCGTCGAGCAAGGGCGGATCGCCGAAGGCGACACGTATGTCCTGGAGGATCAGAAGCGGCGGCATTAACAGTTCGGCAACAGGTTTGGCCGACACTTGCCCTCGGAACCGGGGGCAATGCAAGAACTCGTTCGCAAGTACATCGCCGGCGCGTACGTCTTCCGCGAAGGGGAAGTGGGCAACGACGCCTTCCTTCTCAAGACCGGCAAGGTGCGGCTGTTCCGCGTCCTGGGCCCGCGCGAGGTCGTCCTCGACGAGTTGCTGGAAGGCCGTCTTTTCGGCGAGACCGCGCTTGTCGAGCGCGTGCCCCGCACCGCATGCGCCATCGCGACCACGGGCAGCGAATGCTACGCCTTCCACCGGCGCGACTACAACGCGCGGATCGCGCGGCTCGAAGCACCGGTGCTGCGGGCCCTGCGCAACCTCCACATCTTCGTCCACCGCGTGAAGCTGCACGACCTCGACGGCAAGCGCATCGTCGGCCGGGTGCCCGAAGATGTCGAACGCACCGTGCGCGCCCTGCTCGATTCCGAAATGGTCGCGGCACTGGCGAACACCGGCGACGAGCTCGTCGACCTCGTCGCCGAACAGGTCATCCACGAAGCCAAACGCCGCCTCCCCGCCCCGCCGGAAGACGAAGAGACCGCAAGACAGCGCGACCGGCTGAAGCCGACCCCCTCACCCCGCCCTCTCCCCGGAGGGGAGAGGGGGAAGAAAGCGATCCCCTCTCCCGCTTGCGGGAGAGGGTCAGGGTGAGGGTACGTGGGCCTATTTTCTTGACAACCGGAACGTGTTCCTTCAATATCGCGGAAGATCCGCCGTGCTCTTTGACAAGTGAATATGTTCGGGAAGTGGCACCGCAAAGCATGCGTTGCACGAAGTAGACGTCCGGTTACAAGCGTGCAACTTCAACGGGATAAATAGGTTACCGTAACCTGTCGTAACCTATTGTTTGATCCAGCCGCCGCCATACAGGTCGGTGCGCCGGTCGGCGAGGTTGCGCACCGTGCCGCCGGTGCGCGCGGCATCCAAGGCGGCGAGATCGAGGTCGGCGAAGATCAGCGTCTCGATTCCCGCCGGAGCGATCTCGACCAGCCCGTCGCGCGCGAAAGGCACGTCGCACGGTGCGATCAGGCAGCTCTCGGCGTACTGGATGTCCATGTTCTCGACGAACGGGAGATTGCCCACGTTGCCGGCCAGCGCCAGATAGCACTGGTTCTCGACCGCACGGGCCTGCGCACAGTGGCGCACGCGCATGTAACCGCGCCGGTCGTCGGTGCAGAACGGCACGAGGATGAGCCTGGCCCCCTCGTCGACCAGATGGCGCTGCAACTCGGGGAACTCGACATCGTAGCAGACCGTGACGGCGACCGGGCCGAACGCGGTCATCACCGGCATCGCCGTGTCGCCGCCGACGATGCCCCACGTCTCGCGCTCGCTTGGCGTCGCATGGATCTTGGCCTGCGCGTGCAGCGTGCCGTCGGGCAAAGCGAGGAACGACACGTTGCGCGGGATCCCCTTCTCGTCGCGCAGGAAGTGCGAGCCGCCGCAGATATGGATCTTGTGGCGCTTGGCAAGCGTGGCAAGGCTCGTCTTGAAGCGCGCGGTGTAGGCGTCGAGGCCGGCGACGACCTGTGCGGGCGGCACGCCGCGATGCTTCACGGTCAAAAGCTGCAGCGTGAACATCTCGGGGAACACGACGAAGTCGGCGCGGTAGCTTGCCGCTACGCGCACGAAATAGGCGAGCCGCTCCTCGAACGCCTCGTAGCTGTCGATGGCGCCCTGGCCATACTGCACGCACGCCACGCGCGCGGACGGGCGGAATTCCGCCACGGCTAGAACCCCACCTTGTCGCCGCCCTTGAGGGCGAGGATCAGCCTCGCCTCGTCCGGCGTGGCGACCGACAGGCCCAGCCCCTCGATGATTCCGCGCACGCGCGTCACCTGCTCGGCGTTTGTTTTCGCAAGCTGGCCCGGGCCGATCCACAGCGAGTCCTCGAGACCCACGCGCACGTTGCCGCCCATCGCGGCGGCCTGTGCCGCGATCGCCAGCTGGTGGCGGCCCGCCCCCAGCACCGACCAGCGATAGGCATCGCCGAACAGCCGGTCGGCGGTGCGCTTCATGTGCAGCACGTCCTCGGGATGCGTGCCGATGCCGCCCAGGATGCCGAACACCGACTGCACGAAGAAGGGCGGCTTGACGAGACCCTTCTCGACGAAATGCGCCAGCGTGTAGAGATGCCCGATGTCGTAGCACTCGATCTCGAAGCGTGTACCATTGTCCGCACAGGTGCGCAGGATGAGTTCGATGTCCGCGAACGTGTTCTTGAAGAAGCCGGTGCGCGAGCCTTCCAGATAGGGCCGCTCCCAGTCGTGCTTCAGGTCCTTGAAGCGCTCGAGCATGGGAAACAGTGCGAAGTTCATCGTGCCCATGTTGAGCGAGGCGACCTCGGGCTTGAACGCGGCCGCGGGCTTCAGCCGCTCTTCCACCAGCATCGTGGGCGAGCCGCCGGTCGTGAGGTTTACGACACAGTTCGACGACTGCTTGATGATCTTCAGGAACGGGGCGAACGCCTCGGGCGACTGGTCGGGCTTGCCGGTCTTGGGATCGCGCGCATGCAGGTGGACGATCGCAGCCCCCGCCTCGACGGCACCGAGGGCCGCATCCGCGATCTCCTGCGGCGTCACCGGCAGATAGGGCGACATCGACGGCGTGTGGATCGCCCCCGTCACCGCACAGGTGATGATGACCTTGCGGCCCTTCTTCGCGTCGCTCGCCATCACGCACTCCCGATCAGTGCCGCGACCGCCTTGCCGCATTCTTCCGTGCCAAGCGTGCCGCCGAGATCGCGCGTGCGCGTGGCGGGATCGGACAGGGATTTCTCGACCGCCTTCTCGATGGCGAGTGCAGCTTCGCTCTCGCCCAGATGCTCGAGCATCATCGCGGCCGTCCAGATCTGGCCGACCGGATTGGCGATGCCCTTGCCCGCGATGTCGGGGGCCGAACCGTGCACAGGCTCGAACAGCGAGGGGAACTTGCGCTCCGGGTTGATGTTTGCCGAGGGTGCGATGCCGATCGTGCCCGTGCAGGCGGGGCCGAGGTCGGAGAGTATGTCGCCGAACAGGTTGGACGCGACGACCACGTCGAAACGGTCGGGATTGAGCACGAAGTGCGCGGTCAGGATGTCGATATGGTACTGGTCGACGGCGACATCCGGATAGGCCTTCGACATCTCCTTCACGCGGGCATCCCAGTACGGCATCGAGATCGAGATGCCGTTGGACTTGGTGGCGGAGGTGAGCTTCCTGCGCTTGCGCTTCTTCGCCAGCTCGAAAGCGTAGCGCAGGATGCGGTCGACGCCGATGCGCGTGAACACCGTTTCCTGCACGACCATCTCGCGCTCGGTGCCCGGAAAGATCGTGCCGCCCAGCGACGTGTACTCGCCCTCGGTGTTCTCGCGCACCACGTACATGTCGATGTCGCCGGGCTTGCGGCCCGCCAGCGGGCACGGTACGCCGGGCATCAGGCGCACGGGGCGCAGGTTCACGTACTGGTCGAACTCGCGGCGGAACTGCAGCAGCGAGCCCCACAGCGACACGTGGTCGGGCACGATGGCGGGCCAGCCGACGGCGCCGAAGAACAGCGCGTCATGGCCGCCGATCTGCGCCTTCCAGTCGTCCGGCATCATCTTGCCGTGTTTGGCCCAGTAGTCGCAGCTTGCGAAATCGAAATCGTCGAGCTTCAGGTCGAAGCCGAATTTCGCGGAGGCCGCGCGCAATGCGCGCACGCCTTCGGGCACGACTTCCTTGCCGATTCCGTCGCCGGTAATCACCGCGATGCGGTAGTTGCGATTTGTCATCTGTCCGTCCTGCTGGAAATGCCGACGGACTTTAGCCGCCATGCCCGGCAAGTGCACGCGCCGCGTCGGCCTCGGCGGCGGTCGCGTCGACGCGCACGTGGCAGGCGAAGACCATGTCGACATTGCGCCCGTCGCGCGCCAGCGGCAACGCGAGGCGCTGCATGCGGATGTACTGGCGCCCGGCGGTCCACATCTGGTTTTCCCAATAGTGCGCGACGCGCCCGCGGGCGACCTCGGACAGGGCCGCGTTGACCTGCTCCCGGCGCTCGGGCAGCACGAACTCGTCGATGAAGCGGCCGGCGGGGGCGGCCCCCATGATGTCGACCAGCATCTCGCCCGCCACGCGGATGCGGAAGCGCGGCCCCGCTTCGCCGGGAACGACGTCGTAGAGCACGACGCTGGCGATGATCTGCGGGATGTCGACCAGCGGGTCGATATGCTGGCGGCCGGGCAGTGCCGCCGGCGGCGCCGCCTTGCGCCAATAATCGTAGAACAGCCGGAAGTCCGGATGGACAGCCGCGGCCGGAAGCTCCGGAAGCTGGATCGAAGGATCGCGCATGGCGTCGTTCCGGGCGAATTGCGGTGCCGGCCGGTGGTGCCCCAGGTCGGACTTGAACCAACATGCCCTTGCGGGCAACAGATTTTGAGTCTGCCGCGTCTACCGTTTCGCCACTGGGGCACCGGGCCGGACGGTCGGCGCGGATCATAGGGGCCAAATCGCCCGGGTCAACTGCCGCCGGGCTTGGGCGGCGGGCCGCATCCGGCCTATGTTCCCCGGCATGCGTCCCTTCGATCTGCCCGTCCGCACGCTCGCCGCCGCCGTCGCCCTCGGCAGTGCCGCCGTGCTCGGCACTGCCCTCGCCTTCCAGCATCTGGGCGGGCTTGCGCCCTGCGTGCTGTGCTACTGGCAGCGTTATCCCTATTGGGCGGCGATCCCGCTTGCCCTGCTTGCCGCGCTCGTCGCCGGCGCGAACCGGCGTCTTGCCGCGGCACTGCTCGCACTGGCCGCGGCCTGTCTCGTCGTCGATGCCGGCATCGCCGCCTTCCATGTCGGGGTCGAGTTCAAATGGTGGGAAGGGACATCCGAGTGCGGCGGGACCAGGCCCGCATCGGGCAGCCTCGAGGAGCTCCGCGCGCGCCTGCTCGCGGCCCCCGTCGTGCGCTGCGACGAACCCGCCTGGACGCTGTTCGGCCTGTCGATGGCAGGCTACAATTTCTTCGCGGCCCTCGGCCTTGCCGCACTGGCGGCGCTGGGTGCCGCGCGCGCACGCGACGGAGAACGATGATGGACCACGCCCGCACGATGGGACTGCCCGGCGAGCCGGCCGGCGACAAGCTGGTCGACCGCGTGCTGCGCGTCGACCATGCCGGCGAGTACGGCGCCGTGCGCATCTACGAAGGCCAGCTTGCCGTGCTCGGCCGCGACAGCGCTGCCGGCGCCGCCATCGCCCACATGGCCGGGCAGGAGCGCCGCCATCTCGACACGTACGAGAAGCTGCTGCCCGAGCGGCGCGCGCGCCCCACGCTGCTGCAGCCCTTCTGGCACGCGGCCGGGTTCGCCCTGGGTGCCGCGACCGCGATGCTGGGGCCCAAGGCCGCGATGGCCTGCACGGTCGCGGTCGAGGAAGTGATCGACGAGCACTACCGCGAGCAGATCGAATCGCTGCCCGAGTCGGAAGCCGCCCTCAAGGCCACGCTCGAGGAGTTCCGCCGCGAGGAAGTCGAGCATCGCGACGAGGCGCTGTCCCATCAGGCGCTGGACGCGCCCGGCTACGAGGTGCTCTCCGGCGCCATCAAGGCGGGCTCGCGGCTGGCGATCTGGCTCTCGTCGCGGATCTGAATCGCGGACGGCGGCAATAATTCACCGGACTGCCGCTATTTCGCCACGCTTGGCGGCGATAAGGCGGTTATGCCGAAGCCGGAACCGAACCCGAACCTGCGTCTCGACGAGGAACCGCACCTCGGCGAACTCGTCGACGACCCCGTGACGCGCGCCGTGATGGCCCGCGACGGCGTGACGCGCGCGGAACTCCTCGAACATATCGCGGCCGCGCAGGCGAGGCTGTTCGCACTCGAGGCCTAGAGCGGCAGGGCATGGACCGGCGGCCCCCGGCCCGCTAACTTGGCCGCCATGATCCGCCGGTCCGCCGCCTTCGTCGTGCTCATGTCGCTTGCTGGCGCAGGCGCGCAGGCCGCGTCGCCCGGCGACGGCGCCTATCGCGGCACGGTGGAGTGCGCCGGCATCGGCGCTTCGCCCGGCTTCCGCCAGTCGGTCGCGGTCGTCGTGCGCGACGGCCGCTTCGCCCTCCAGCGCGGCATTCCCGACGAGGACGGGTCGGAGACGCTCGTCGGCAGCGTCGCAGCCGACGGGGGCGTGCGCGTCGAAGGCAGCTATCGCGCCGAGACCGTCAAGAACGTCCTGTACGAAGGCCGCATCGAGGACGGCCGCCTGCGCGCCGAAGGCATGCGCGGCCCGCGCAGGTGCAAGGTGGCGCTCGACGGCGCGCCCTCCGCCGGAATCGAGCCGCCCTACAAGCGCCTGCCCGAGATCGAGGCGCGCCGCGCGGCGGTCGGCGCCCGGATCGCCGGAACCTTCGCGTGCGCCGAGCCCCCGGTCCCCGTGCGCGACGTGACGGTCGAGTCGTTCTACCGGCGCGACGATCCGAGCTTCTCGATCGTCGATCCCGAAGCGCTCGCCGCGCGCAACCGCGCCACGGCACCGCTTGCCGCCCTTGCCAGTGGCATTGCGCGCATGGGCGACCGGTATCTCGGGGCAAGCCCGCGCAACCCCGCGGTCGCCGCCTGCATGGCCGGCTGGCTCGACCGGTGGGCGGGCGAAGGCGCCATGCTCGGCCGCGTCACGATGCAGGGTATCTACGAGCGCAAATGGACGCTCGCCACGCTGGCGCTCAACTACGCGCTGCTAGCCGACGCGCCGGAGATCGACGCCGCGACGCGCGCGCGCATCGAAGGCTGGCTGCGCGACCTCGCCTGGGCGACGGTTCCGGACTATGCGCGCAAACCCTTCGCCGATCAGAACAACCACCTGAACTGGGCGGCCCTCGCCGTGCTCGCAGCCGCCGTCGCGACCGACGACGCGGCGCTGTTCGACTGGGGGATCGCCGCAACGCGTGGCGCGCTGGCGGTCGTCGCCGCCGACGGCTCGCTGCCGCGCGAACTGGCGCGCCGCTCGAAGGCACTCCACTATCACCGCTTCGCGCTGGAGCCGCTTGTGCTCGCCGACGCGCTGGCCGCGGCCAACGGCATCGAGCTTTCGGAACAGTCCGGCGATGCGTTGGCCAGGCTCGCCGCCTTCACGCGCGACGGGTTCGAGAACCCCGAGTCGGTGGCGAAGCGCGCGGGCGTTGCCCAGGAAGGCGTGGGTTCGGAACTTGTGTCGCCGTCGTCCTATGCCTGGGCCGAGATCTATCTCGCCCGCCACGAAGACGAGAAGCTTGCCGCCGCCGTCGACCGCGTGCGCGGCCGCGCGCTCGCATCGACATGGCTCGGCGGAAACCTGACGCTGCGCTTCGGCCCGGTGAAGCGCTAGATCGGATCCAGTTCGGTGTCCCAGTAGAGGAAGTCGCGCCAGCTCTCGTGCAGGTAGTTGGGCGGGAAGGCGCGGCCGTTTTCCTGCAGCTCGGTCGAGGTCGGCTGCACCGCCTTGTTGCGCGGGAACATCTTCGCCTCGCTCGGCAGCCGGCTGCCCTTGACGAGATTGCAGCACGAACACGCGGTGACGACGTTCGTCCAGGTCGTGCGTCCGCCGCGCGAACGCGGGATCACGTGGTCGAAGGTGAGCTCGGGTGCCGGGAAGCCGTCGCCGCAGTACTGGCACTCGAACCGGTCGCGCAGGAACACGTTGAAGCGCGTGAAGGCCGGACGGCGGGCGGCCGGCACGTACTCCTTGAGCGAGATGACCGAAGGCAGCCGGAACGCCTGGGAAGGCGAGCGCACGATGCGGTCGTACTCGTGCACGACGTTGACGCGGTCCTGGTAGACCGCCTTGATCGCGTCCTGCCACGACCAGACCGACAGCGGGAAATACGAGAGCGGGCGGAAATCGGCATTGAGGACCAAGGCCGGACAGGCTTCGGCGTTGACCGAATGGCCGTTCACGGGAACGAACGGCACATGCGCCGGATCGATCGGCTCGCTCAGCGAACTATGCGCTTGCAGACTCACGCGCGACCCCTCCGCCTCCGTTTCCGGTGCGGCAGCCGCCCTTGTCGTTCAGGTCCGGGCGAGCCACGGCACGAGATTCGACGCAAAACTATCAATCAATTGATAGGCGATCCGGCGAAGGAACACAATATCCAGCGTATTGCAGCGCGATGACGTTTCGCGCTCACGCGGCGAGCGTGGTTCCCAGACGCTCGACCAGGAATTCGGCGCCGGCCTGCAGCCCCGCCTCGTCGATCGAGTGCGGCAGATCGGGGCAGGTCAGCGTCTCGACCGCGATACCCGCCGCGTCGAGTGCCGTTGCCGCCTGCGCCATGCGCTCGTACGGCACGATCGGATCGGCATCGCCGTGCACGAGCAGCACCGGCGGACGCGAGCGCGCTTCCGTCGACATCAGCTCGGCGCCGACGAGTGCGCCGGAAAAGCCGACCACGCCGGCGATGGCGAACGGGCGGCGCGGGGCGACGAACAGCGACATCATCGTGCCCTGGCTGAATCCCACCAGCGCCATCCGTTCGGGCGGCAGGTCGTGGCGCGCCAGCTCGGCATCGAGGAACGAGTCGAGGATGGGGGCCGCCGCCTGCACGCCCGCCAGCACGCGCGCCGGCGTGCGGTCGAGTAGGCTGAACCATTGGCGGCCATAGGGCGCCATGTCGCACGGAAAGGGCGCGTGCGGCGAGACGAACGCCGTGTTCGGCAGCACGCGCGCCCACAAGGGTGCGAGCGAGATGAGGTCGTTGCCGTCGGCGCCCAGCCCGTGCAGCAGCACGACCACGCTTCTGGCCTTGCCGCCGGCCTGCGGGGCCAGCCGCGGCCCGTCGAGTTCGAAAAACGCCATGCGCGATTTGGTACCAGTGCGGCCATGCTACTGTCGAGACCGCAATGACCGTCACTCGCTTCGCCCCCTCGCCCACCGGGCGGCTGCATCGCGGGCACGCCTTTTCGGCGCTGTTCGCGTGGCAGGCCGCGCGCGAGGCCGGCGGCCGCTTCCTGCTGCGCATCGAGGATACCGACCGCACGCGCTGCCGGCCCGAGTTCGAGGCCGGCATCCTCGAGGATCTCGCGTGGCTCGGGCTCGACTGGGAACGCCCGGTGCGCCGACAGTCGGACCACATGGCCGAATATGCCGCTTCACTCGCGAAACTCGACGGCAGGGGACTTCTCTACAAGTGCTTCTGCACGCGCGCCGACATCGCGCGCGAGATCGAGGCGGCCGGTGGTGCACCGCACGGCGATGCCGCGATCTATCCGGGCACCTGCCGGCACCGCAGCGCCGACGACGTGGCCGCGCGCGTCGCGTCCGGGGCGGCCTATGCGCTGCGCCTCGACGTCGCGAAGGCCGTTTCGCAGACCGGACCCCTCGACTGGCGCGACAGCGATGCTGGTGTCCAGCCCGCCAGGCCCGAGGCGCTCGGCGATGCCGTGCTCGCGCGCAAGGAGTTCCCGGCGAGCTATCACCTTGCCGTCGTTCACGACGACCATGTGCAGGGCATCGATCTCGTCACGCGCGGCACCGACCTGTTCGTCGCCACGCACCTGCACCGCCTGCTCCAGGCCCTGCTCGGCCTCGACGTGCCGGCGTATCGCCACCACCGGCTGCTGCTCGACGCCGACGGCAGACGGCTGGCCAAGCGCGTCGGCTCGGCCAGCCTTGCAGACCTACGGGAAGCAGGCGAGAACCCCAGAAAAATATTTACGGATCTTGGGTTTAAGATATAAAATTGAGTTTGATTAAAATTAACTGTAAATTTTAATCTTCCGCCTGCCGAAAGGCTCGCCAATGTCCAATTTTCTTCTCGCCATCGCGATCTATTTCATCCTGCCCTTCGGCGTCGGCGCGCTGGCCGTCACGCTGCGCGCGCTCGTCGACGGGCTTGCCTGGCTGATCCACGGGCCACCGGCGTCCGACCCGGCGGCACCGCCGGAATCCCGCATCCCGATCCCGCTCGCGCGGCTGGAAACCCGGTGACGCGTCAGCCCTTGGCCGGTGCCGGGACGCGCGGGGCCGGCCGGTAGAAATCCTGCCCGACCGTCGTGCGCGATGCCGACGCGAGGACGGCGCTGTCGGGCAGCTTGTGCAGCTTGCGGTAGGACGGATGCGAGGTCTCGCGGTACGGGCTGTTGCGCGCGGCGTTGTAGCAGCACAGCAGCACGTTGCGCGACTTCTCCGACCGGTTCTGTCCCGACGTGTGCAGCGTGTTCGAGTGGAAGAACAGCGCGTCGCCCGGCGCCTGCTCGACATGGACATGTTCGAGCACCTTCATCGCGGCCTCGACGCGCTCCATGTCGGCACCCACCTGCCCGCCCACGACGCCGTGCTCGAGCCGGCCCAGAAGGTGCGAACCCCTCAGCACTTCGAGGCAGCCGTTCTCGCGCGTCGAGGGATCGACCGAGATGAACACGCTCGCCATCAGCGGGAACAGGCAGTTGTTCTTGTACCAGTAGCCGTAATCCTGGTGCCAGTCCCACGCCCCGCCGACCTTCGGGCGCTTCATCGTCAGCTTCGAATGCCAGTGATAGACCTCGCCGCCGAGCAGCTTCTCCATCGAATCGACGATCCGCGCCGACCGCGCGACGGCGCCGAACACGTCGTCGCCGGGATGGTTCCACAGCGCGAGCTCGGTCGAGGCCCCCTTGCTGTCGGGGCGCACGTAGGTGTTCTTCGCGATCGCCGGATCGTTGACGATCGCGTCGGACAGCATCGCGATTTCCTCGCGCGCGAACAGCGCGCGGCGCAGCACGTAGCCGTCGCGATGGAACGCGGCGATTTCCGCCTCGGTCAGGCTCAGGTCGGGAGCGGCCATGTGTTTCCTCCGGATTGCCGGCAAGCTATCAGCGCCGCAGGCCTGCGACAATGTCGAGATAGTCGCCGCGACCGGGATCGACCAGCCCGTGGCGAACAAAGAAGTCGATCAGCACGAGATTGCAGTTGAACTTGAATTCGCGCGTTTCGGAAACCACCTCGGCCGCCTTGCGCCACGGCCATGCGAAGAACTCGTCGATCTCGCCGTCGGTGTTGCGCGGCACGAAATCGGCCGGCAGTTCGAGGTCGAAGCAGAACTGCACGTCGGGCTTGAGGCCGTCCTCGGCATCCATCCGGTAGGTGATGGCACCCGTGCACACGGCCTTGCGCGCGAGATCTTCGGGGATCCCGGCCTCTTCCCAGCACTCCTTGACCATGTTGTCGTGCAGGCCGAGGCCGACGGGCTGGCCGCCGGCAACCGTGTTGTCGAGCATGCCCGGATAGGTCGGCTTGTTCCTCGCACGCCGCGCCACCCAGATCAGCGGGCCGTCTTGCGTGCGCACATAGCCCGTCATGTGGACGCCGTACGAACGGATGCCGAAATGCGGGGCCGCCGCGCGCTCGATGCGCAGGAGCGGCGCCTCGCCCCAGTTCACCAGCACCGGGTAGGCCTCGTCGCGCCGGCCGCGCACGATGCCGTCGGCCTCCAGCACGCGCACCACGCGCTCGACCGCCTGGCTGCGCTGGTCGGCGTCCTTGAATGCGTCCGACAGGTGGACGGCGTTTTCCGAAACCGCGAAGACATTCGGGAAATCGCGCAGCCGCTCGGCCAGCCGGTGCCGGACGGCGCCGATGGCGTGGCCCGCACAGGTGAGCGCGCGATAGGCGGCGGGATCGTGGGCATTGCACTCTGCGATTCGATCGAGAAACGACATGGCGGGCCCGCTTGTGGTGGAACGCGAAAACGCTCTATAGCATGCGCGCATGGACCGCCGCATCGAAGAGGCGCTAGCCGCCGCCCGCAACTACGAATCCGCCGCCCGCACGCGGTTCGCTAACCTTCTCGTGCGCGACGGCCGCGTCGATCCGGCAATGCTGGAGACCCACCAGAGTGCCGCGCACGGCTTCGCGTGGCTGGCCGCGAGCGTGGCCGCCCTCGACGGGCTGGCGAAGTGGTCCGACACACTTGCCGCACAGGGCCGCGGCGATGCGCGCGTGCCGCTGATGCTGCGGCTGGGCTTCGGCGAGTACCTCGCCCGTCTCGCCTATGGCCTGCCGCTCGCGCAGAACGAGACGCTGCGGCCTGCCGAGATGGGTCTTGCGGCCGAAGCAGCCGCCCTCGCCGCCGATCCGGCGGTCGCCTCGTTCCTGGCCGGCGACGATCTGGCCGCCTCGCGCGCGGCACTGGTCGACCTGCTCGACGGCTCGCTTGCACCCGACGCCGACGAGGCGGACGAAACGCTGGCCGAGATGCGCAGCCAGCTGCGGCGCTTCGCCGCGGCGAAGATCGACCCTTACGCGCAAGGCTGGCATCGCGACGACGCGATCATCCCGCTGTCGGTCGTGGAAGGTCTGGCGGAGCTCGGCGTGTTCGGCCTTTGCGTGCCCGAGGAATATGGCGGATCGGGACTGGGCAAGGTCGCGATGTGCACGACGAGCGAGGAACTGTCGCGCGCCCACCTCGCCACCGGCTCGCTCGCCACGCGCTCGGAGATCGCCAGCGAACTCGTTCGGCTGGGCGGCACGGCCGCACAGCGCGCGCACTGGCTGCCGAAGATCGCCGACGGCTCGTGCCTGCCCACGGCCGTGTTCACCGAGCCGGATACGGGTTCCGATCTTGGCTCGATCCGCACGCGTGCGGTGCGCGACGGGGCGGTGTGGCGCATCACGGGTGCGAAGACCTGGATCACGCACGCCGCACGCGCCGACCTGATGACCGTGCTGGCGCGCACCGATCCGGCCTCGAAGGACCATCGCGGGCTTTCGATGTTCCTGGCCCCTAAGCCGCGGGGGACCGACGCCGATCCCTTCCCCGTCGCGGGCCTGACGGGCAGCGAGATCCACACGCTCGGCTATCGCGGCATGAAGGAATACGAGCTTGCCTTCGACGGGTTCGCCGTACCAGCCGACGGCCTGCTCGGCGGCACCGAAGGCGAGGGCTTCCGCCAGCTGATGGCGACGTTCGAGTCCGCGCGAATCCAGACAGCCGCGCGTGCCGTGGGCGTGGCGGAAGCGGCCACGCTCGAAGCGCTGTCTTACGCTCGCCAGAGAAAGCAGTTCGGCAAGGCGATCGCCGCGTTTCCGCGCGTGCATGCGAAGATCGCGATGATGGCGGTCGAGACGACGATCGCGCGCGTGCTGACGCGGGCAGCCGCGCGCGCCAAGGACGAAGGAAGGCGCTGCGACGTGGAAGCCGGAATGGCCAAGCTCGTCGCCGCGCGCGCGGCGTGGACCGCCGCAGACGACTGCGTGCAGATCCACGGCGGCAACGGCTATGCCGAGGAATATGCCGCCTCGCGCCTGCTTGCCGACGCGCGCATCCTCAACATCTTCGAGGGTGCGGCCGAGATCCAGGCGCAGGTGATCGTGCGCGGCCTGCTCGAGAAACGGAACTGAGATGCGCCGCTGGCTCGCCGTCCTCTTCGCCGCGCTCGTCGTCCTGGCGCTGCCGGCTGCGGCCGGCGAGGCCGACTGGCGAAGATTCGCGCGCGAGATGCGCCTTGCCGACGTCGACGGCTTCGTCGAGACGGTGCGCAGCGTGCGCGAGACCGGCCGCCTGCCGGCGCGATACATCGACAAGAACGCCGCCGCGAAGCTGGGCTGGCGGCCGGGCGACGACCTTTGCCGCGTGGCGAAAGGCCGTTCCATCGGCGGCGACCGGTTTGCCAACCGGGAGGGACGCCTGCCGGCGGCGTCCGGCCGGCGCTGGACCGAAGCCGATCTCGATTTCGACTGCGGCCGGCGCAACGCCCGGCGCCTCGTCTTTTCCAGCGACCGCCTGATCTACGTGACCGTCGACCACTACGAAACGTTCCGCGAGGTACCGCGATGAAGCGCGCCCGGCTCGACGAGACCCACGACAGCATGGAAAAGGTCTACGCGAAGCTCGCGGCCGACCTCGCGTTTCCCGCGTATTTCTCCGCCAATCTCGATGCGCTGTGGGACGTGCTGCTGCGCGACGTGCCCGGCCCGTTCGAGATCGTCTGGCCGGGGGCCGCGAAGGCGGGGGCGGCGATCGGCCCCAAATTCAAGGCCCTGCTGGCGCTGCTCGCCGAGCTCGAGGAAGCGCGCGGCGACTTCCGCTTCAAGCGGCGCTAGACGCGGCGCCCGGCGCGCACTAGGTATCTGGCGATGGAGATCCTTCTCAAGGTCATGCCCTATGTGATCGGCCTCGTCGTGCTCGGCGTGGTCGCGTCGCTTTTCACGGGCCTCGGCGGCGTGGCGCAGGGCGGCGACTTCAACCGCCGCCACGGCAACCGGATGATGCGCTGGCGCGTCGGCCTGCAGGCGCTCGCACTCGTCCTGCTCGCACTCTACGCCTGGCTGCGCAACATCCATGGTTAGGCTCACGCGCATCTACACCAAGGGCGGCGATACCGGTCAGACGTCGCTGGGCGACGGCACGCGCGTCCAGAAGTTCGACGCGCGCGTGGCCGCCTACGGCACGGTCGACGAGGCAAATGCCTGCATCGGCCTTGCGCGCCTGCATGCGCAGGGGTCCATCGACGCGATGCTGGCCGCGATCCAGAACGACCTGTTCGACCTGGGTGCCGACCTGTGCACGCCCGAGGCTACCGATCCCAAGTATCCGCCGCTCCGGATCAGCGAGGCGCAGGTCGAGCGCCTCGAACGCGAGATCGACGCGATGAACGCGAAGCTCGCCCCGCTCGATTCCTTCATCCTGCCCGGCGGATCGGCCGTCGCCGCGCACCTGCATCTGGCGCGTACCGTGGCGCGGCGGGCGGAGCGCGAGATCGTGCGCCTGGCCACGACCGAGACGGTCAATCCGGCGGCCATCCGCTACATCAACCGCCTGTCGGACCATCTGTTCGTGCTCTCGCGCCACGCCAACGGCGACGGGTCGGGCGACGTGCTGTGGGTGCCGGGCAAGAACCGCACCTGACCCGCCCGGCACGTTGACGCAAAGCGGCCCAGCACCTATTGTCCGGCACCTTCTGCCGTCATTCGAAAGGTGCGGATTTCCGAGATGAAAGTGCTGGTCGCGGTCAAGCGGGTTGTCGACTACAACGTCAAGATCCGCGTGAAGGCCGACAAGTCGGGCGTCGAGCTCGCCAACGTCAAGATGTCGATGAACCCGTTCGACGAGATCGGGATCGAGGAAGCCGTCCGCCTGAAGGAAAAGGGCATCGCGACCGAAGTCATCGCGGTCTCGCTGGGCGTGGCACAGTGCCAGGAGACGCTGCGCACCGCACTCGCCATGGGCGCCGACC
>JBIKWI010000053.1:0-18789 GCA_044356395.1 Tagaea sp.
GATTGTGGGCGCGGGCCGCCCCGTAGGCCAGAACCATGCCCGACGCGAAGACGCCGTTGGCGAACATCAGCGCGACAAGGGCTAGTGTCGGCAGCTCCGGAACATAGAGGATCGCAATCAAGGAGGATGTCATCGCGAAGCCATTCCCGATCTGGAAGACACGGCGCCGCGCGGCACGATCCGACAGCCAGCCTATCAGCGGAGAACCGACGGCCCAGCCAACGAACATGACGGAGGCCATGGCGGCCGCCCCGGCCCGTTCGAACCCGTAGACCGACACGAGCCATGGCACTGCCCACAGACCTGCGAACGCCAGCATCGTGCCGGTCATCGAAAGCCCGTAGACGGCATTGAGCCAGGTCTGGCTGTTCGACGCCGCGATACGCAGACCCTGCGTCAGGCGCCCCTTGCCTTGCGCCGTCTTTGCCGGAACTTCCGGCACGGTAAGGAAGAGCGACAGCGAGATCGCGGCACCGAGCGCCGCAAGCACGCCGACGGCCGTCCGCCAGCCGTATCCCTCGACAAGCAGCGCAAGCGGCGCCTGTCCGAACACGGCCCCCAGCATGCCGACCGCCTGGCCGAGACCGGCAAGGCCGGAGAAGCGCTCCGGCGGCAGCCACAATGTGGTCACCGCCAGCAGGCCGATCCAGGAGAACGAAGCTCCGAGCCCGATCATCAGACGCCCGGCGTAGGCATACTCGATGGCCGGCGCCGTCGCGAACAGCAGCGCGCCCACGGCCGATATCCCCGCCGCCAAGCTCATCAGCCGGCGCGGGCCGAAACGGTCGATCAGCACGCCGACCGGAATCTGCATCCCCGCATAGGCGTAGAAGTAGAAGGCCGAGAGGCTTCCCAGCACGGCACCGCCGACCGCGAACTCGGCCATCAACTCGCCGACGATGACCGACGTCGCCACGCGTTGGATGAACTCGTGCCCGAAATAGGACGCGGCAAGCCCGAATGCCGCGTAGGCGCGAAAGGATGTCATCGCATGGTCCGTTGCAGCCTAGTACTCGACGCGGTCGGGCTTGGCGAACCAGGCGGCGAAAACCGCGCGCGCCTCGTCGGCGAGCATCCGTGTGGCCGGAAGCGCCCGGGCATCGATCGGCTTTGCGACCTCGACGTAGAACGCTTCGTCGTCGAAACCGATCTTGGCGGCATCGTCGCGGTTTGCCGCGTAGCACATCCGGTCCAGCCGGGCCCAGAGGATGCCCCCCAGACACATCGGGCACGGCTCGCAGCTCGTATAGATCGTCGCCCCCGAAAGATCGAACGTGCCCAGGCGCGCGCAGGCATCGCGGATGGCGACGATCTCAGCGTGCGCGGTGGGATCGGACGTGCCGATCACGCGGTTCCAGCCTTCGCCCACGATGCGTCCGTCCTTGGCGATCACGGCGCCGAAAGGACCGCCCTCGCCCGCGCGCATCCGCTCGTCGGCCAGTGCGATGGCCCGGCGCATGAAATCCGTCTCGTTCACTTATGCGCCTTGGCCGTCAGGACCGAGTGGATCTTCTGGGCGAGTTGCGAAGGCGAGAACGGCTTCACGACATAGGCGTCGACGCCGTTGTCGCGCGCCTGCACGACGAACTCCGGACTGGCGCGGCCGGTCAGCATGATGAAGGGCATCGCAGGCCATTTCTGGCGCACGGCCTTCAGCAGTTGAAGTCCGGTCATCTCCGGCATGTTCCAGTCGGAAACGATGAGGTCGTATTTCTGCATGCCCGCGTTCAGGATATCGAGCGCTTCGGCGCCGTCCTTGGCGAGCGACACGTACGGGATCTTCAGCTGCTTGAGGACTGTCTGCGCGATCTTGATCGCGAAGGCGTCGTCCTCCACGAGCAGGACCGACAGATTGGAGAACGTCTGCTCCATCGTCTGCGACGCGTTCATTGTCCTGCCCCGATCCCTTCCGTCAGCCCGCCGTCGCGGCAATGTCCGCGTAGCGCTTCTTGAGTGCCGCGACCCCCTCGTCGACGAGTCCCGGCAGGGTATCGGAGACGGGCGCCGCGGTCACGAAATCCCCCATCTCGCCGGCATGCTCGATCTTGCGTGCGGCTTCGAACGTCCGGGCAAGTCCCATGTTCGCCGCAGAGCTCTTCAGACTGTGGGCCGCACGCGTCCATGCTATTCCATCGCCCGCGATCCGTGCACGACCGATCTCTGCCAACAAATTTTGCGCATTTTCCGCGAAGTCGCCGACGAGCGAAGCGACGATCTCCCGCCCCATCTGCTCTTCAAGTTCGCCAAGCACCCCATCGTCGATCACCGCATCGCTTGCCGAGAGCCTGTCCTGTATGGAGGGTGCTTCGTCCGCCGCCTCGTCCGGGACGGTACCGCCGACGCGTGCCAGCGCACGGGCAAGATCGTCGGGCACGATGGGCTTGGCGATGTAGTCGTTCATTCCGGCCGCAAGGCAGCGGTCGATGTCCGATTGCATGGCGCCCGCAGTGGCCGCGACGATCCAGATCGCGGCCTTCGGCGGCGGCAGGCCACGGATCGCTTTCGTCGCCTCGATCCCGTCCATTTCCGGCATGTGCATGTCCATCAGGACGACGTCGTAGGCGTGCGCCTGGACGGCAGCGACGGCCTCACGCCCGTTGTTCGCGATCTCGATCGTGTGGCCGGCGATCTTGAGCAGCCCTGTCGCGACCTTCTGGTTCACGATATTGTCTTCCGCCAGAAGGACGCGCAGCGGACGTGCCGCCGGTGCCGGCAGGGCCTGGGACTCGCCGCGCGGCGCCACGCCGACGGGCAGCGACAGTTCGAAATGGAACTCCGAGCCCTTGCCCGGCTCGCTGTCGACGCCGATATCCCCGCCCATCGCGTTCACGAGACGGCGGCTGATCGCAAGGCCGAGCCCCGTCCCGCCGAACCGGCGCGAAATCGAGGAATCGGCCTGGACGAAGCTGCCGAAGAGCCTCGCTTGCGCCTCCTTCGAGATGCCGATGCCAGTGTCGCGGATACCCACGCGCACCCGCGCGATGCCGTCGACCGGCGGATATCCGCGCACGCTCACCGTGACGCCGCCCTTGTCGGTGAACTTGACCGAGTTCCCGATCAGGTTGAGCAGCACCTGGCGCAGGCGGCCGGGGTCGCCGCGCAGGTAGGTCGGCACCGCCGGGTCGATCTCGGCGACGAGACCGATGCCCTTCTCCCCCGCTTTCGACGCCATCAGCGCCACGGCGTCCTCGATCGCGTTGCGCACGTCGAAATCGATGCTTTCGACGTCCAGCTTGCCGGCCTCGAGCTTGGAATAGTCGAGGATGTCGTTGAGAATCTGAAGCAGCGACTGGCCGCTTTCCAGAACGATGCGCGCGTTGTCGCGCTGTTCCGCGTCGAGTTCGGACTGGAGCAGCAGGCGCGACATGCCGATGATGCCGTTCATCGGCGTGCGGATCTCGTGGCTCATCATCGCGAGGAATTCGGACTTGGCCTTGGTCGCAAGCTCGGCCCGGTCGCGCGCCTCCTTGATGTCGCCCATGGCCTGCCGGAACACCGCCATCGCGCGGGCGGTGTCGCCGAGTTCGTCGCGCCGGTCGAGGAACCGGATGTGCACGTCGGCATCGCCGCGCGCGATCTTGCGCATCTTGCGGTTCAGGCTGTCGAGCGGCAGCACGATGTTGCGCACGAGCAGCACGCCGACCACGAGCAGCACGATCGCGGCCAGGACGATGACCGCGACGATCATGTTCCGCGTCGCTTCGATCGTCTGGCCGGCATCCTCGCGGAAGACGAAGCCGTTGTCGGCGGCGATCTGCGTCAGGACCTCGAGATCCTGCCGAATGCGCGACCCGAGCGCCGTCCGTTCGCGTGCGGCATCCGCGTCGCCCGTGCGCGCAAGCACTACCGCCATGCGCCATCTGTCGACATTGGCCCGGATGTCGGCCGCGACGGCGGAGATATCCTCCGAGTTGCCGCGCTCGGCCGCGACGTCGAGGTCCTTGAGGAAGTCGTCGACCAGCTTGTAGAGCCGGTTCATGTCGTCCGCGCCCGCCGCATCAACCGCTTCGCGGTCGGCGAGTTCGATGACGGCGAAATCGGTCTGCGCCAGGCGCGCGAAGTTGATCGTCTGCAGCGGACCGTCGAACATCTGCACGGTCAGCGCGCCAAGCATGTTCGCCGCGACGAACGCCGTGAAGCCCAGCGTCGAGGCTGCCAGCAGGGCGAACAGGAAAGCGGCGATTAGCTTGGCGCGGATCGACAAGCGGAGCGCTCCCGGAGCCGGATTACTGGACGACGACCTGCATGGCCATGCGCGGATGGATGCGGCACATCACCGCGAACGTCCCCGCACGCCGGAACGGCACGCCGACGCGGGTGTTGGGGCCCTGCCGGCCCACGTCGAACTCCCCGCCGGGCGTCTCCGAATAGACGTTGTGTCCGAACCGGTCTTCGTTGACGAAGATGACCTGCCCGCCGACGCGGATGCGGACTTCCTTCGGTTCGAAATCGATGTCGCGCTGGATGACCGACGCTTCGGCCGCGTCGGGCGCCTGTGCCAGGGCTAGATGGCCGATGCCGAACGATACGGCCGCGGCGGCGATCGTCATTGCAATTGGACGCATTTGAAACTCCTCCGCCGAAGCTGCCATTATAGCAAAGCACGCCGGCTGCGCGCGCCGCCTCGTACCGCTCGATTCGCACGGTTATACAGAAGGTTACGGCGGAGGCGCTACTTCCAGAACGGGCGCTGCTCGGCGAATCGCTGCCAGACCTTCGGCAGATGCTCGAGGTCGTCGCGGACGCGGGCAGCGATCCATCCGGTCACGATCCCGTCAGCGCGCGCGAGAAGTTCGGGCGGCAGGCCGCCGGAATCCCGTCCGAGGGCGGCAAGAAGCGACTTGGCGACCACGGCGTCGTTCAGGGCCCCGAGATGCTCCTGGACGTCGGCGAGCGCCGCAAGATAGGTCGTCGCAGGCTTTTTCGGGAAGGCACCGCGGAAGAACTCGGCGGCATAGCGCAGCTTCTTGGACCGGATGCGCAGTTCGTGCAGTTCCAACTCCGGAAGTCCGGCCACGTCCTTGCCCAGCCTGTTGACGTTCCGGTGGAGCTTGCGCATGACGACGCGCGCGAACTCCCGCACCGGCGCTTCGCGCCATTCGCCCATGGCCGGCGCCCAACTCCCCTGCTCCCACCACGCTTCGACATCGAGCAATGCGTGCGTCAGGCGCGGCGTTTCGAGCATCGCCTGCACCTCGCGATAGGCACGCCGGCGTGCCGCGTCGGCGGCCCGGGTCACGCGCGCCAGACCGGGCTCGTCCTCGAGATGGCGGCTGAGCGGCTTCAGAAGCTGGTTGCGAAACACGTCCCAGTCGCGGGCGGCACCGCAGCTCGACGCGATCCATCGCAGCGCCTCTGCCTTCCGGCGGCGCTCCGGTTCCGGCAGCACGTCGCGGAAAGCGGCAAGCGCCGAGCGCATGCGCCGCAAAGCCACGCGCAGCTGGTGTACCCCCTCGACGGATGGCTTGCTTCGGACCAGCGATTCGTTGGCGCGCGCATGCGCAAGACACGCGCGGCCGATCTCGCGGAACGTGTCCGCCACGGTCGCTTCCTTGCCGATGCCGACCGATACGGCGCGCACGGCACCGCGCGCCGGCAGCGACATCGCATAGCCGCGCTCGGCCTTGCTGCGGGTTTCGACCACGGCCGGAACGATGTCCACGATCTCGCGGGCCAGGCCGTAAAGCTCTCCCGGATCGCCGGACTTGAGTTCGAGTTCGACTTCCGAGATCGGGGACTGGCCGTCGGGACTGACGATCGTCCCCTTGTCGATCGCAAGCTCGATCACGCTTCCGGCGCGCCGGATGCGCCACGATCGGCGACGGAAATCGGTCGAGAAGAGCGGTGCCAGGCGCGCCCGCACCTTGGATTTCGCGAGCAGCTTGCGCGCTTCCTTGTCGCCGATCTCGGCAAGCCAGGCATCGTCGAGGACCGGATTCTCCCCGACGATCTCGCGCTCCCACTCGCCGCGCGCCAGCAGACCCAGCGTGGGATGCCCCGCCGTTTTGAGGGTCTGGATGCGCCGCTGGCCATCGCGGCGGACGCGCAAGGCAAGCTCGGCGGTCAGCAGGCGTCGGTCGGGGGTATCGAAGTAGGTCGTGCGCAGATGCTTGCGCGTGCCGGCCCCTGTGACCAGGGCCTTGAGGCGCGGATCGCGCGCGAGCTTGGCCAAGGCATCGGTCGGAACAGCGAGCTTGAGCTCGATTTCCGCCTTGTCGTCCTGCCTGCCCATGCTCCTGATCCGCTCTATCCCATCGCGACCGCCAGCCCGCCGCCCCATTTCTCAGGGGCGGCGGGCGGCGGATGGACGGAAGTTAGACAGGTGCCCGTCGAAGCCGCAAGCTACGTTCTATTGCCGTTTCATGACAGATAGAATAATCTAATATTATATTATCTTTCCAGATAGTTAGATTCATATTCCAAGGTTTGACATCGGACTACATCGTGCCGTTGAAGGCGCCACCGTCGAGCACGATGTTCTGGCCCACGATGTAACCAGCGTGTGCGCTGCACAAGAAGGCACAAGCGGCTCCGAACTCTGCCGCCGTGCCGAAGCGCTCCGCCGGGTTGGCCTTGCGACGCGCCTCGGTGATTTCCTCGACCGGCTTGTTCGCCGACTTCGCACCCGCAACCATCGTCGAACGCAGACGGTCGGTGTCGAACGGGCCGGGCAGCAGGGCATTGATCGTCACGTTGTGCTTGGCGACCTGGCGCGACAGGCCGGCGACGAACCCCGTCAGGCCCGCCCGGGCACCGTTGGACAACCCGAGGAACGGGATCGGGTTTTTCACGGCGGCCGACGTGATGTTGATGATGCGGCCGAACTTGCGCGCGATCATCCTGTCGATGGTCGCCTTGATCAACATGATCGGCGTGACCATGTTGGCTTCGAGGGCGTCGTGCCACGCCTTCTCGTCCCAGTCGCGGAAATCGCCCGGCGGCGGCCCGCCGGCGTTGTTGACGAGGATATCGGGGTCCGGACACGCGGCCAGCAGCTTCGCGCGACCTTCCGCCGTCGTGACGTCGCATGCCACGGTGACGACCTTCACCGGGAAGCGGGCGCGGATATCCGCGGCGACCGCTTCGAGCGTCTCGCTCCCGCGCGCGTTGATCACGAGGTTCACGCCCTCGGCGGCAAGCGCTTCGGCGCACCCCCTGCCGAGCCCCTTGGAGGCGGCGCAGACGATTGCCGTGCGGTCCTTGATTCCCATGTCCATTGTCGGCGACTCCCGTTCTTCCGTTTCAGGTTTCGAGACCCTCGCCGCGCAATACGTCGCGCGCAAGGGGGATGGTCAGCGGCCGCTTCGCGGCCATTGCGGCCGCGTCGAGAGCGGCGGCAATGCGACCGACGGCGGCCAGCGAGCGCTCGAGCCGTGTCGCCACGTAGCGTACCGTATCCGGCGGCACGCGGAGCTGACGGTCGGCGAGCTGCTTCACGAGAACAGCCTCGACCAGATGCTCGTCAGGCGGCGCGATGCCGACTGCCGGAAGCGCGCGCAGGCGCGAAGCCAGATCGGCAAGCCCGATCTGCCAGCGTGCCGGCGCCTCGCGCGCCGTGAACAGCGCAGACTGTCCGCGTTCGACCAGCAGGTTCAGCAGGTGGAACCATGCCTGCGGGTCGGGCGGGCTCCGGTCCACGTCCTCGACCACGACGGCCGTCCCGGCCGCAAGGCGGAAAGGCAGCGTCGCGGTTTCGATATCGCCCGGCGCGAGCAGGATCGCGCCCGCGCGCAGCCGCCACGTCTGGGCCAGATGCGTCTTGCCGCTGCCCGCCGGCCCGTGGACCACGAGTGCCGCGGCCGGCCACTTCGGCCAGGCGTCGATCCACGCGACCGCGTCGGCGTTTGCCGGTGCCACGAGGAAGTCTTCGCGTTCGAGGGCCGGCCTGTGCGGAAACTCCAGCGCCAGTTGTCCGCCGCTCACGGCGGGTCGCTCCCGAGATAGAGCGAGCTTTCCATGTATCGCTTCATGGCGAAGCGGAACAGCACGCCAAGCGCTGCCGCCACCGGAATCGCGATCAACACGCCGACGAAGCCGAACAGCGCGCCGCCGGCGAAGATCGAGAGCATCATCCACACCGGATGGAGGCCCGTGCGGTCGCCGACGAGCTTCGGCGTGACGAAGCTTCCCTCTATGAACTGGCCCAGCAGGAAGACCGCCAGCACCGTCCCGATATCGAACCAGGACGCGAACTGGAAAATCGCGATCGACATTCCCGTGGCCATACCGACGAAGACGCCGACATAGGGGATGAAGCTCAGGACGCCCGTCAGGATTCCGACGAGCAGGCCATAGTTGAGGCCCGTGAGCGTGAGGCCGGAGGCGTAGAACACCGCCAGGAAGATGCAGACCAGCGCCTGCCCGCGCAGGAACCCCGCGAGCCGGGCATCAATCTCCTGCAGCAGTTCCCGGATCGTGTCCGCATGCCGGCGCGGCAGCCAGCTGTCGATCTTCGACTGGACGATCCCCCAGTCGCGCACAAGATAGAAGACGACGACGGGCGTGATGAAGACCAATGCCACGATGTTGACGACCGCGAGGCCGCCCGTAAGCAGGCTGCCGATCGTACGTGCCGCCCATCCCATCGCCGTGCGGACCGTGTCGCCGGCCCCGCTCAGCTGCTGGACGTCGACGTTGCCGACATGGACGAATATCTCGTCGAGATAGGGCTTCGCGAGTTCGAAAAGCTGGCGCGAGACGACGACCAGCCTGTCGCCCAGACCGACGAGCTGATGCTGTAGGACTGGGGCGAGTAGCACCAGAAGCGCGATCACCGACACGAAGAAGGCGATCGTCACGATCGCGGCGGCGGCGACGCGCGGAATTCCGATCCGCACGATCCGGTCGACGAGCGGATCGATCAGGTAGGCGATCGCGACCGCGACCACGAACGGCAGGAGCACGCCGCTCAGCACGTAGATGAACAGGCCGAAGAAGCCGACGATCGTCACCCACGCGATCGGGTGGTTCCATGCGAACTGTCGGGTCGGCTCGGGGTTTGTCATGCCGCATCCTCTTCTTCGGCAAGCCGCCTTGTCCAGCGGACCAGATAGGCCAGGCCGGAGGCAAGCGTCGTAATCGCCGTGACGTCGACGAGGACCCAGCGCCAACGCTCGAAATCCAGCCCCACGCCGAGTTCTGCCAGCACGACTGCCGCAAGGAGGATCTGCAGCGTCGTGTTGAGCTTGCTGATCCACATCGGGTCGGACTTGAAGCTGCCCGTGATCGCCACCACGACGAGCGCGCCGCCGACGATCAGCAGGTCGCGGAAGATGACCATGATCGCGAGCCAGGCCGGGATGTGGCCGGTCCACCCGAGAACGAGGAAAACCGACACCAGCAGCGCCTTGTCGGCAAGCGGATCGAGATAGGAGCCGAGTTCGGTCTCCCAGCCGAAACGCTTTGCGAGGAACCCGTCGAGGGCGTCGGTGGCGCCCGCCGCGACGAACAGCCAGAACGCGATCTCGAACCGGGCCCCCAGCATGAGCCAGACCGCGACGGGTACGGCGAGCAGGCGCGCGAAAGAAAGCAGGTTCGGCAGGTTGATCACGGGCGCTGTCCGCCGCGACCGGCAAGCAGGAGCCGCCAGCCGCCGTCAGCCTCTTCCAGCGTCAGATCGCGCTGGGCAAGTGCCGTGCGCAGCGAATCCGTGCCGCCATCATGCTGGATGTCGACGATCGCACCGCCCTTGCCGAGAACGAGGATGTCGAGCCGTCGCACGCTCGCCACTTCGGCAAGCCGCCGGCGCAGCGCCACCCATTCGGCAAGGTCGCCGACCGGCACGGTGGCGCGCAGCTGCGAAACATCGCTGCCCTGGACGAGGACTTCGGACTTCCAGCGCTCCTCGATCGCGTCTGCCGCAGCGCGCGCGATGCGCGGCCAGGCGGTTTCGGGCGTCTCGCCGGCCGCGATACGTAAGGTCTGCGGCCAGTCCGCATCGGGCGCTGCCGCACCGATTCTGGAAAACTGCAGGCGGACGGCCGAGCTGCCGGCTGTCGCCGCTTCTGTTTCGGCTGTGACGACGATCACGCCTTGCGTTCCGTGTCTTGCGGCGAGCGCGCGCAGCCGCGCACGATCGAGCGACGCGGCCTGGTCGGCGCCGATCAGGCCGGCATCCTCGACATCGCCCTGCGGCAGGATCCAGGGCTGCAATCCGACCGGTGCCGGCAGTGCCGCCCAGGCGACGCGCCATGCATTTTCGTCCTCCCAGAGCAGGGCTTGGCCGTCGCGTAAGGCGACGGGAACGACAAGGACCCGGCGCGCAGGCGTTTCGGCAAAAGCGATGCCGCGGCTGCGGAACAGCTGGCGCACTTCATTGGTGCGGAACCGGTAGCCGAGCGAGCCGATCCAGCGCGTTCCCGAACCCCGTTCGGTCTCGACCTCGAAGCTGTCGATCAGCGGGGCGATTTCCCCGACCGGCAAACCGGGCAAGGTGCCGCGCGCCTCGGACGGCACCATCCGCTCGACCAGCCGCCTCCAGGCGATCCGCTGGCCTTCGACAATTGCCTGTTCGCGCGCCAGTGCCGCCGACGCGGCGCTGCGGTCGACCTCGACCCCGCGCACGGCGAACACATCTACGGCAGCCGGCGGCGGAACCTGCGCAAGGGTGGCCGCACCGGCCGCGACGGCCATCGAAATTCCCAGAACCAACGCCCGAAGCGCCATTGCAAACCGTTCCGAATCCTTTATTTTCCGCCCGTCGCCGGGGGCTCGGATACCGTTATAGCCAATCCGGCAAAGGGGCGCCAATGAGCACGAACCGTTACGCCGAAGCCGGGGTGGATATCGACGCGGGCGAGGCCCTCGTCGACGCAATCAAGCCGATGGCCAAATCGACCCGCCGGCCGGGCTCGGATGCGGGTCTGGGCGGGTTCGGCGCGCTGTTCGACCTCAAGGCCGCCGGTTTCAAGGACCCAATTCTCGTCGCCACGACCGATGGCGTGGGGACAAAGCTCAAGATCGCGATCGAATCCGGCCGTCACGAGACGGTCGGCATCGACCTCGTCGCGATGTGCGTCAACGATCTGGTCGTGCAGGGCGCCGAGCCACTGTTCTTCCTCGACTATTTCGCCACCGGGAAGCTTGAGGTCGAGGCGGCAAAATCTATCGTCGCGGGCATCGCCGAAGGCTGCCGGATTGCCGGCTGCGCCCTCGTCGGCGGCGAAACGGCCGAGATGCCGGGCATGTACGCGGCCGGCGACTATGATCTCGCTGGCTTTTCGGTCGGTGCGCTCGAGCGTGGCTCGGGGATCGACGGGACGACGGTCGCGGCCGGCGACATCGTGCTCGGTCTTGCTTCCTCGGGCGTGCATTCGAACGGCTTTTCGCTGGTCCGTCGCGTCGTCCACACCGCCGAGCTTTCGTGGCAGGCCCCCGCACCGTTCGCCGTCGACAAGTCCCTTGCCGAGGCCCTGCTCGCTCCCACCCGCATCTACGTGAAGAGCTGCCTTGGTCTCGTGCGGGCCGGGCACGCAAAGGCGATGGCGCACATCACCGGCGGCGGTCTCGTCGAGAACGTGCCGCGCGTGATCCCGGATGCCGTCCAGGTCCGCATCGACGCGAAATCGTGGACGCTGCCGCCAGTCTTCGCGTGGCTGGCCAAGGGTGGCCAGATCGCGCGTGCCGAGATGGTCCGGGTCTTCAACTGCGGCATCGGCATGGTCGTCATCGTGCCGGCCGACCGGAAGGACGCCGCCATGGCGCTGCTGCGCGATGCCGGCGAGAAGCCGATTGAAATCGGCCGCGTCGTCGCGCGGCCGGACGCGGATGCGCCGGGTTGCGTCGTCGACAATCTCGACGTCTGGGCGCTGTAGAGTGACGCGTCTGCGCGTCGGCGTCCTGATATCGGGCCGTGGGAGCAACCTGCGCGCGCTCGTGGACGCGGCTCGCAGTGCCGATTTTCCCGCGCAGATCGCGCTGGTCGTCTCGAACGTGCCCGGCGCCGGCGGACTTGCGATAGCACAGGAGGCCGGCATCGCGACCGCGACGCTCGACCATCGTGCCTTCAAGGGGCGCGAGCCGTTCGAGCAGGCCCTCGACGCGACGCTCCGGTCGGCCGGCATCGAGTTCGTCTGTCTTGCGGGTTTCATGCGGCTGCTGACGGCCGGGTTCGTCGATGCATGGCGCGACCGGATGATCAACATCCATCCGTCGCTGCTGCCGTCTTTTCCAGGCCTCGACACGCACAAGCGCGCGCTGGCGGAAGGCGTGCGCATCGCCGGTTGCACGGTGCATTTCGTCCGGACGGCGATGGATGCGGGACCGATCGTCGGCCAGGCGGCCGTTCCCGTCCTGCCCGGCGACGACGAGGCGGCACTGGCCGCACGGGTCCTGGCGGCCGAACACCGGCTCTATCCCGCTTCTCTCCGGCTGATCGCGAGCGGACGGGTGAAGGTCGAGGGCGACCGAGCCGTCATCGCCGATGCCGGCAGTCCGGTTCCGCTGATCGTCAATCCCGCCGTTTGAAAAAACAGCCGGGATAGCCTATGCTTCAGACCTCATCCGGAGGATTCCATGGCTGGCGCACCGCAGAACAAGATCGATCCCGAGTTCAACTTCGACATGACCCAGCAGCTCGAGACCTGGTCGGATTTCAACCGGTTGGCCAAGTGGGTGTCCGGTCTGACGATCCTGATCCTCGTCGCGATGTACGTGTTCATGGTCCCGCACGGCTGATCGCGCGCAGGACGTCCGAAACGAAAAGGGCCGCGCCGGTCTCCGGCGCGGCCCTTCTCTTTTCCGGAACGGCCGGCTCAGCCGACGATTTCGAGACCCGAGAAGAAGAACGCGATCTCGGTCGCCGCATTCTCGAGACTGTCGGAACCGTGGGCGGAATTCGCCTCGATGGATTCGGCGAATTCCTTGCGGATCGTGCCGGGCGCTGCGTTCGCGGGATTGGTCGCTCCCATCACTTCGCGATACCTGGCGACCGCGTTCTCGCCTTCCAGCACCTGGACGACGACGGGACCGGACGTCATGAACTCGACCAGCGAGCCGAAGAACGGACGGGCCTTGTGGACGCCGTAGAACGTCTCGGCCTGCGCCTTGGTCATGTGGATGCGCTTCTGCGCGACGATGCGCAGGCCCGACTTCTCGATAAGCGCGTTGACCGCACCGGTGAGGTTGCGACGCGTCGCGTCCGGCTTGACGATTGAAAATGTGCGCTCGATGGCCATGAGGAACTCTCTGGTCTGAATTTGCGAAGGACGAAGTCGCGCGGCTTATAACGGTGCGCGCGCCGGATGGCAACCGGTCGCGGAACTCAGCCGGCCTTCTCCCACCCGCCCTTGTCGCCCTGACGCCAGTAGGTCAGCGCGTGTCCTTGCGACTTCAGCGTCTTCCAGCGGCTGCGGGCCGCCTCGACGGCCGCATCGTCGTTCCCGTCGAAGACCTCGCAGATCAGCTTCCAGGGTTCGGGATCGTCCGCGGTCTGGCCGTCCAGCAGGACCAGCAGCGTGGCGCCGTTCGGATTCTCTATCCGGGTCGTGATCCAGACGGGCTGGTCGGCCGCGAACGGGTCGTTGCCGTTTGCCGGCGCCATCGCATGCGGCAGGAACGAGCGCTCCTCGTACGTCCACAACGTCGCGTCGACCGACGCCGCGCGTTCGACGCTTCCCGCAACCACCACCGCGCGATGCCCCTGCCCGACCGCCTTCTCGAGGATCTTCGGCAGTGCCGTCTCGAGCGTGGAACTGCGCAGGTGGTAGAAGCGGATCTCCGTCACGCGTCCTCGAAGTTGTCGGCGACGAGCCGGTCGAGGAGACGCACGCCGAAGGCGGTCGCACCCTTCGGGCACGTCGCCGTGTCCTTGCCGCTCCACGCCATGCCGGCGATGTCGATATGCACCCACGGCACGTCGTTGACGAAGCGGTGCAGGAACTGCCCGCCGATGATCGAGCCGGCCCCGCGTCCGCCGGCGATATTCTTGACGTCGGCGGCCGGGCTGTCGATGTCGCGGTCGTAGGCCTCGCCGAGCGGCAGGCGCCACACCTTCTCGCCGCTCGCGGTTCCCGCGGCGATCAGCTTCTTCGCGAGGTCGTCGTTGTTGGACATGATGCCGGCATATTCATGGCCCAGCGCGATGATGACCGCACCCGTCAGCGTGGCCAGATCGAGCATCGCCTTGGGCTTGAAGCGATCCTGGACGTACCAGAGCACGTCGGCGAGCACGAGGCGGCCTTCGGCGTCAGTGTTGAGCACCTCGATCGTCTTGCCCGACATCGACTTGACGATGTCCGACGGGCGCTGCGCGTTGCCCGACGGCATGTTCTCGACGAGACCGACGGCGCCGACCGCGTTGACCCTGGCGTGGCGCGCGGCGAGCGCTTCCATGGCGCCGATCACCGCGGCCGATCCGGCCATGTCCCACTTCATGTCTTCCATGCCGGCAGACGGCTTGATCGAGATGCCGCCGGTATCGAACGTCACGCCCTTTCCGACGAAAGCGATCGGCCGCTTGTCCTTTGCCTTCGGCGCGCCGTTGTATTGCATGACGACCATGCGCGAAGGCCGGGCCGAGCCCATGCCGACGCCGAGGAGCGCGCCGGCCCCCAGCTTCTCGAGCTGCTTCTCGTCGAAGATCTCGACCTTGACGCCGAACGCCGTCAGGCGCTTGCAGCGCTCGGCGAGGCTTTCCGGATACAGGACGTTCGGCGGCTCGGAAACGAGATCGCGCGTGAAAGCGATGGCATCGGCCACGCGGTCGAGGGGACCGTGAACCTTTCGCGCCGCAGCGACGTCCGTGACGAGAAGGTTGAGCGCCTTCAGCGTCGGCTTTGCGTCTTCCTTCTCGCGCGTCTTGTACTTGTCGAACCGATAGGCGCGCAGCTTGGCGCCGAAGGCCAGATGCGCGGCCATGTCAGCCGGATTGAGCGATGCGCCCGGAATGTGCTCGACCGAAACCGTCGCCTGCGTCTCGCCCACGTGGTTGAGATGGGCCACAAGCTTGCCGCCGGCGGCTTCCGCCGCCGACTTGTCGAGCTTGTCGAGCTTGCCGAGCCCGGCCAGGACGATACGGCCGAACGGAACGCCCTTCGGCGCCACGATGTCGAGGAACTCGTCCTTCTTGCCTTTGAACCTCGTCGACGCCATCGCGCGGGTGACGACGCCGCCCGACTTCTTGTCGAGGGCGGCAGCCGAGGGCGTAAGTTTCCGATCCTCGAGGACGCCGACGACATAGGAACCGCTGGAGGGAGGCTCAGGCTTCAGGAACGCGATTTTCATTTCCATTTTCCTCATGCACCGGATGCGCGCGGCCGGTACAATAGAGAATACCGAACGAAAGAAAAGTGCGCACCGTCTCCGTTCCTTGTACGTTCTCGATTTTGCACTGCAAAATCAATCGTCTGCGCACACGCCGGTTCCCGTATACTGGGCCTCTCCGATGAGCCGAATCACCGCCTATATCCTGCGACAGGTCCTCGTCACGACGGTGTTCGTGCTCGTGACCCTCACGCTTGCGATCTGGTTGACCCAGTCGTTGCGGTTCATCGAGCTGATCGTCAACCGCGGGCTCGGGCTGGGGTCGTTCTTCTATCTGACCGCCCTGCTGATGCCCAACTTCCTTTCGCTCGTGACACCGATCGCCTTGTTCATGTCGACGCTGTTCGTCTACAACCGGCTGACGGTGGACAGCGAACTCGTCGTCATGCGGGCCGTCGGTTTCGGCCCCGGCCAGCTCGCGCGCCCGGCGATCCTGCTTGGCATCCTCGCCACGGCCATCGGCTACGCGCTGTCGCTCTATCTTGTTCCCTTGACCTTCGGCAAATTCAAGGAGCTGCACTCCGACGTGCGCTCCGACTATTCGGGCCTTCTGCTGCAGGAAGGCGCCTTCACCAACATCGGCCCGAACCTAACGGTCTATGTGCGGGCGCGCGAGACCAACGGCGACCTGCGCGGCATCCTCGTCCATGACTCGCGGGACGCGGCCAGTCCGATCACCTTGCTTGCCGAGCGCGGGACCCTGGCGATGACGGACGACGGTCCGCGCGTCATCCTGCTCAACGGCAACCGCCAGCAGGTCGACCGGGCAGCGGGCAAACTCTCCCTGCTCTATTTCGACCGCTATTCGGTCGAGATCGGCCAGACATCGAACGCGCGCGAGTTCCGCTGGCGCGAGCCGGGCGAGCGCTACGTCGACGAACTTCTCTGGCCAGACATGACGGAAGCCAACGACCGCCAGTACGCACCGCGCCTGATAGCCGAAGGGCACACGCGGCTCTCGGCCCCGATCTACGCGCTCGCACTCGTTCTCGTCGGGCTCGCCTGCCTGCTGCCGGGCGATTTCAACCGTCGCGGTCTCAGCCGGCGGCTGCTTGTCGCCGCCGCCTGCGGGCTCGGCGTCGAAGCGCTGTCGATCGCGGTCCCCAACCTTGCGGCCCGCTCGCCGGCCGCCATTCCGTTTCTCTACGCGGTACCGCTTGCGCTGATCGCCCTGTCCGCGTGGGTGCTGACCAGCGCGCGCCTGCGCCGCCGCGGGGGCAGCCCCGACGGCCCGCAGCCGGCGGCGGCCTGAAGCGATGCGGCTTTCCTCCACGCTCCTAGGCTATATCGGCCGCCAGTTCGCGTTCGCCCTGATCGCTTTCCTCGGGATGTTCCTTGCGATCGTCTACATGTTCGACGCGATCGAGCTTCTGCGCCGCGCCGCCGGCAGACCGAGCATGACGACCGGGATCGTGCTGCGCATGGCGCTGTACAAGCTTCCGCACATGGCCGAGGAACTGGCGCCGTTCGTCGTGCTTTTCGCGGCGATGATCACGTTCTGGCGCCTGACCCGGTCCCACGAATTGACCGTCGCGCGCGCGGCCGGCGTTTCGGTCTGGCAGTTCCTGCTGCCGGTCGTCGGCTTTGCCGCGCTGTTCGGCGCCTTCAAGGTCGCCGTCATCAATCCGGCGGGCGCCGTGCTCTACGGCCAGTTCGAGCGTCTGGAAGCCCAGATCATCGGCGGCGGTTCCAGCCTGCTGGCGGTCTCGAACAGCGGCTTCTGGCTCCGCCAGATCGACGAGAAAGGAAACTCGGTCGTCTACGCGCGCCGGGTGGCATCGCAGGAAATGCAGCTCTTCGACGTCATCATCCTGAATTTCGAGGGACAGGACAGGTTCGTCGGCCGTGTGGACGCGGCAAGCGCGCGCCTCGAAACCGGCCATTGGCTTGTGACGGACGCTTGGCTCACGGCCCCGGAACGTCCGGCCCGTTTCGAGGCGCTGTACCGGATTCCCACCGCGATGACGGCCGAGCAGATCCAGGATTCCTTCGCCTCGCCGCTGACGATCTCGTTCTGGGAACTGCCGGGCTTCATCCGCATGCTGGAAGCGGCCGGCTTTTCCGCGACACGTCACCGGCTGCACTGGCACCAGCTCGTCGCCACGCCGATCCTGCTCGCCGCCATGGTCCTGATCGCGGCGACATTCTCGCTGCGACCGCACCGGCGCGGCGGAACAGGTCTGCTCGTGATATCCGGCGTCGCCGTCGGATTCGTGCTTTTTTTCGCCTCCAGCCTCGTCGGCGCGCTCGGACAGAGCGCCACGATCCCGGTCGCCCTCGCCGCATGGACGCCCGCCGTCGTTTCGAGCATGCTTGGCATCGCCATGCTCCTGCATCTCGAAGACGGCTAGCTCCGGTTTGCACCCCTTCCCCGTTCCGCCTATATATCGGCCAGCCATGAACATGACATCCAACCTTCGACGTCTCGCCCTTGCCGCCGCCGTCGCCCTGCTTGCAGCGACACCGGCCGTCGCGCAGGAGCAGCGGATCGTCGCCGTCGTCAACGACGACATCGTCTCGAATTTCGACATCGACGGCCGCATCGCCTTGACTCTCGTTTCGACCGGCGCGCCCGATTCGTCCGATGTCCGCCAGCGCATGCGCGCCCAGGTCCTGCGCCAGCTCATCGACGAGCGGATCCAGATCCAGGAGGCCAAGCGCCTCGGCCTGACGATTCCGAAATCGGAGATCGATGCCGCGATCAGGCGCATCGAGCAGTCCAACAATCTGCCGCAGGGCGGGCTCGACCAGATTCTCCGCGGTGCTGGCGTTCCGCGCAGCGCCATGGATCGGCAGATCGAGGCGACGATGGCCTGGCAGCGTCTGGTCACCGGCCGTCTGCGCTCGCAGATCGAGGTCA
This sequence comes from Tagaea sp., assembly GCA_044356395.1. GTDB lineage: Bacteria > Pseudomonadota > Alphaproteobacteria > CACIAM-22H2 > CACIAM-22H2 > Tagaea. The sequence goes on from JBIKWI010000053.1 coordinate 18,122, forward strand.
GCCGCGACGAGGTCGACGAAGCCCTCGCGCGCTATACGCAAGGCGAGCCGGTCACCGAGTACCTGCTTTCCGAGATTTTCATCGCGATCGACAATCCGGATCAGGAGGAAGACGTCCGCCGTTCGGTGGACGACCTCGTGAAGCAGCTGGTCAGCGGCGCAATTCCCTTCGCCGTCGCCGCCCAGCAGTTCTCCCAGTCCGCGTCCGCGGCCGATGGCGGCGATATAGGTTGGGTGCAGCGCGGACAGTTCGAGCCCGAGACCGAAGCCGTTCTGGCCGCGACCGAAGTCGGGCGCATGACCCAGCCGATCCGCTCGCCGTCCGGTTTCTATCTTTACGGCATGCGCGAAAAGCGCGTGCTCGCCCCGGCCTCGCCGGACGACGCGCGCGTCGACATCGCCCAGATCGTTTTTCCGGTTCCCGCCGGCGCCACGCAGGCGGACCGAGATTCGGTTCTCGCCCTTGCGGAAACGGTCCGCGAAACGGTGCAGGGTTGCGCCGATCTCGAGCGGGTCGCAGGGGAAATGGGGGTTCCGGCACCCGTCCGCGTGCCCGAGGTGCGTGTCGGCGATCTCGCCGCATCGACCCGCGACCGCATCCGCCCGCTCAAGGTCGGCGAGTCGACCGAGCCGACGCCGTCGGAAGGCGGCTTCGGCATGGCGATGGTT
>JBIKWI010000207.1:0-5529 GCA_044356395.1 Tagaea sp.
GCCGCGCAGCGGTCGCGATAGCGCAGGTACACGTCGGTATCGAAGAAGTATTGCGTGATCGCGCGCGTTGCGCCGGCATCGAGCTTCGCCTTGAGGAAGTCGAGATCCGCTTCCGGCGAGGGCGCGTCGGGATGGGATTCGGGATATGCGCCGACCGAGATCTCGAAATCGCCGATCTTGCGGATGCCGGCGATCAGGTCGCTCGCATAGGCGTAGCCGCCGGGGTGCGGCACATAGCGCGACTGTCCGGCCGGCGGATCGCCGCGCAGCGCCACGATATGGCGCACGCCCGCTTCCCAGTAGCCGCGCACGACGTCGTCGATCTCGGCGCGCGTGGCGGCCACGCACGTCAGGTGTGCCGCCGGCCTGATTTTGGTTTCCTGTGCGATGCGCTTGACGACCGCGTGCGTGCGCTCGCGCGTGGTGCCGCCGGCTCCATAGGTGACCGACACGAAGCGCGGCCCCATGGGGGCCAGACGCTCGAGCGAGGTCCAGAGCTGCTTGTCCATCTCCTCGTTCTTCGGCGGGAAGAACTCGAAGCTGACGTCGAGCTTGCCGGCAAGGCGGTCGTCGCCGAACAGTCGGTTGGACATGGAATGCGCTTCCTTCGTGGTCAGTGGGTCGCGGGAACTGCAGCAGGCTTGTCGGCGGCCCACAGGCAGACGGTCAGTTTTTCGCCCGGCAAGGCGACGGTTCCGGCAGGGTCGAGGCCCGCGGCACGCAGCCACCCCTGCACTTCGACATCCGCGAAGCCCAGCCGCCGGTGCGCGTGCTCGGTTCGCAGTGCGTCGAGTTCGTGGGGGGCGAAGTCGGCGATGACGATGCGGCCGCCCGGCTTCAGCACGCGCGCGGCCTCCGCGATCGCGCGGGCCGGATGCTCGGCGAAATGCAGCACCTGGTGGACGGTCACGGCGTCGAACGCCGGATCGCGCCACGGCAGCCTGTACATGTCGCCCTGGCGGACATGGACGTTGGCAAGCCCCGCCTTGGCGAGATTGGCGCGCGCGATGCGAAGCATCTCCGCCGACTGGTCGATGCCCACGCCGCGCGCGCCGCGGGCCCCCATCAGTTCGAGGATCCGGCCCGTGCCCGTGCCGATGTCGAGGATCTCCTTGTCGGGTCCGGCTGGCACCAGGGCCGCAAGTTCGCGTTCGACCTCGTCGTCGCGCACGTGCAGCGAGCGGATCCGGTCCCACCCCCCGGCATTGGCGTCGAAATAGGCGGCGGCGCGCTCCGCACGCGCCCGGCGCACCGCGGCAAGCCCCTCGCGGTCGCGCAGCAGCTGCGCGTCGTCCTGCGGCAGCATGTCGGCGAGCCGGCGCACGAGGCCGTTGGCCCGCGAGCCTTCGGCCATCCGGTAGAAGACCCAGCTTCCCTCCGGCTGCCGGTCGAGAAGGCCCGCATCGCAAAGGAGTTTCAGGTGCCGCGACACGCGCGGCTGGCTCTGCCCGAGAATATGGACAAGCTCGCTGACCGTCAGTTCGCCTTGCGCACACAGGGCCAGCAGCCGCAACCGCGTGGGTTCGGCGGCCGCACGCAGCCCGTCCAGCAGATCGTCGAGTGTCTGGGTCATGTCATGTCCACGATAAATCGCATAAAGACATGCTTATATCTTTCAGTCAACATTTAGACTCGTGTGGAAACGGCCCATCGTGTGTGCCTATTCCGCAACATCGCCGCGTTAACCTTTGCGGGCACGCCCCGGGCGCTGGTTCTGTCGAATGACGCTGTGATAACAATCTCTGCTTCCTGATCGAATCGATGTGAATCATCGAGACAGTCAGAAAGACGCGCGGCATTCACGCTCTCGTAAGGGCTCGGGTGTATCTTGCGCGGACCTGTCGCCAGCATCGAGCCGCCAGCATCGAAGGGTATCGCCGTCCAGATGTCCGCCTCCCGCACCACCCGACGCCCGTTGTGGCTCCTCATTTCGCCGCTCTTCGCGGTTTCCCTGATGCTCGCGCCGGTCGCGCAGGCGGACGAGCGTTCCGTCGCGCAGGCGAACAGCGTCCAGGCCGGCGACAACATCTGGGATCCGCTCGAGCCGATGAACCGGTACTTCTTCGAGGTCAACCGCTTCCTCGACACGATCGCGCTCAAGCCGATGTCGGCCTGGTACGGAATGCTGCCGCAGGGCGTGCGCACCGGCACCGGCAATTTCCTCGGCAACCTTCGCAATCCGTGGACCGCGATCAACGACGGCCTGCAGGGCGAGGGCGACCGCGCCGGTACGGCCGTCGCGCGTTTCTTCATCAACACCTTCATCGGGTTTTTCGGCGTCTTCGATCCGGCCAAGGAAATGGGCTTCGTCCAGCACGAGGAAGAAGCCGGCCAGACCTTCGGGCGCTGGGGCGCCAATGACGGCCCTTACCTGATGCTGCCCGTCTTCGGCCCGTCGAACGGCCGCGACGTGATCGGCCTCGTCGTCGACGCGTTCCTCGATCCGTTCAATCTCGTGACCCGCGGCGCCGATGCGAACTGGGCCTCGCCGACGCGCGGGGGCCTGACCGCCGTCCACTATCGCGATGCCAACAGCCAGCAGATCGAAGACGTCGAACGTTCGGCGACCGACCTGTACGCCACGGTGCGCCGGATTTCGGTCGAACGTCGGCGCAGCGAGATCCGCAATGCGGCACCGGGTTCGAGCCCGCCGTCGCCGCGCATGACGGAATTCGAAGGCACCGGCGGCTCGGGACCGCGCGCCGAAGTCCCGCGCTGAGGCGCGGCACGGATGATCCGGCGCAACTTCATCGCGACGCTTGCGGCCCTCGCCGGCCTTTCCTTTGCCGGCCCGGCTCTCGCGCAGAATGCCGTTCCCGAAGCGAGCGCCTTCATCGATTCGCTGGCGCAGCGCGCCATCGTCGGGCTGACGGCAAAGGACATCGATAACGCCGATCGCGCCGCGCGCTTCCGCGCGCTTTTCACGGAAACATTCGACGTGCCCACGATCGGCCGTTTCGCGCTCGGCACGCCATGGCGGACCGCCAGCGAGGCCGACCGCGCCGACTACCTGAAGGCGTTCGAGGATTTCATCGTCGCGACCTACGCGACGCGCTTCGCCGACTACGGCGGCGAAGCCATCCGCACGACCGGATCGCGCCGCGGCGACGACGGCGAGGTCTTCGTTTCGTCCGAGTTCGTGCGCGCCCAGGGAGCACCCGTGCGCGTGGCCTGGCGCCTGCGGCCGAACAACGCCGGAAGCTGGCGCATCATCGACGTCATCATCGAGGACGTCAGCATGGCCATCACGCAGCGCGACGATTTCTCCTCGACGATCCAGCGCAACGGCGGGCGCCTCGGCGCGCTGATCGAGGCGCTGCGCAGCAAGACGGGCAACGCCGGCAAGAGCTGAGCCGGGGCCTTCGGGTCCTCAATCGCGCGTGAGCGGCTTGTATTTGATCCGGTGCGGCTGGTCGGCGTCGGCTCCCAGCCGGCGCTTCTTGTCGGCCTCGTAATCCTGGTAGTTGCCCTCGAACCAGACGACCTGGCTGTCGCCCTCGAAGCTCAGGATGTGCGTGGCCACGCGGTCGAGGAACCAGCGGTCGTGGCTGATAACCATGACGCAGCCCGAATAGCCCAATAGTGCCTCTTCGAGTGCCCGCAGCGTGTCGACGTCGAGATCGTTGGTCGGTTCGTCGAGCAGCAGCACGTTCGAGCCGGCCTTCAGCATCTTGGCGAGCTGCAGGCGGTTGCGTTCGCCGCCCGACAGCTGCCCGACCTTCTTCTGCTGGTCGGCACCCTTGAAATTGAACGACGCGACATACGCCCGGCTCGGCACGTTCTTGCCGCCGATGACGAGGATGTCGTCGCCGCCGGAGACCTCTTCCCAGACGGTCTTGTTCGCGTCGAGCGAATCGCGGCTCTGGTCGACATAGCCGAACTTGACCGTGTCGCCGATCGTCAGCGTGCCGGAATCGGGCTTCTCCTGGCCCACGAGCATGCGGAACAGCGTCGTCTTGCCCGCGCCGTTCGGCCCGATGATGCCCACGATGCCGCCGGCCGGCATGCGGAAATCGAGCCTGTCGATCAGCAGCACGTCGCCGAAGCCCTTGGTGAGCTGCTCGGCGTTGACGACCGTGTTGCCCAGGCGCGGACCCGGGGCGATGGCGATCTGCACGCTTTCCGGCGCCCGGTCGCGTTCCTCCGCGACCAGCGCGTCGTAGGCCTGGATGCGCGCCTTGTTCTTCGCCTGGCGGGCGCGCGGGCTCGACTTGATCCATTCGAGTTCGCGTTCCAGCGTCTTCTGCCGGTTCGTCTCCTGCTTCTCCTCCAGCGCCAACCGCTTCTGCTTCTGGTCGAGCCACGAGGAGTAGTTGCCCTCCCACGGAATGCCCTTGCCGCGGTCGAGTTCGAGGATCCAGCCGGCGACGTTGTCGAGGAAGTAGCGGTCGTGCGTGACGGCCACGACGCAGCCCGGATAGTCGTGCAGGAATCGTTCGAGCCAGGCGACCGATTCGGCGTCGAGATGGTTGGTCGGTTCGTCGAGCAGCAGCAGGTCGGGCTTCTGGAGCAGCAGGCGGCACAGCGCCACGCGCCGGCGCTCGCCGCCCGAAAGCTTGGTCACTTCCGCGTCGCCCGGCGGGCAGCGCAGCGCGTCCATCGCGATCTCGATGGTGCGGTTGAGATCCCAGGCGTTCGCGGCGTCGATCGTCTCCTGCAACTCGGCCTGCTCGGCGAGCAGCGCGTTCATCTCGTCGTCGTCGGTGACCTCGCCGAGGAGGTTGGAGACCTCGTTGAAGCGGTCGACCATCGTCGTCAGGGGGCCGAGGCCCTCGAGGACGTTCTGGTACACGGTCTTCTTCGGGTCGAGCTGCGGCTCCTGCTGCAGGTAGCCGACCGTCGCGCCGTCAGCGACGAAGTTCTCGCCGGCGACGTCCTTGTCGATGCCGGCCATGATCTTCAGCAGCGTCGACTTGCCGGCACCGTTCAGGCCGAGCACGCCGATCTTGGCGCCGGGAAGGAAGGACAGCCAGATGTCGTCGAGGATCTTCTTGCCGCCCGGGAAGACCTTCGAGAGGCCCTTCATCACGTAGACGTACTGGTAGGAAGCCATCTTGCGCGGGTCCGATCTGAATGCCTGACGGGTCGCGTACATACCCGGCCCGCGAGGCCGCAGCAATCGCGCTCGGACGGCGTTGCGACGGCGCGCCGCTGGAGCGCCCGGGCGTCGCGTGCTAACGCTCGCCGTCGAGAGGCCGCATGGGTACGCCCCCGATCCCGCGCCGTAAATACGACATTCTGCTGGAGCTCTGCCGCGAGCTGCCGCCGCTGCCGATCGCCGTCGTCCATCCCTGCGACGCGCCCTCACTCGGCGCCGCGCTCGAGGCGACGCGCCTCGATCTGATTCGGCCCCTGCTGGTCGGACCGGAGGCGCGTATCCGCGCGGTCGCCCGCCAGGCCGGGCTCGAGCTTGGTCCGATCCCGATCGTCGACACGCCGCACAGCCACGCCTCCGCCGACAGGGCCGTGGAGATCGTGCGCGCCGGCAAGGTCGAGGCGCTGATGAAGGGCAGCCTCCACACCGACGAG